>JBCDCH010000107.1 GCA_039182125.1 Planctomycetota bacterium | reverse complement strand
GCCTCGCCCTCGCCGCCGCTGTGCAGCTCGATGGCGTAGTACTTGTTGCGATTGGTCTTCAGGTCCGTGACCTGCAGGACCGCCTTGCGGACAACTTGGAAATCGTCGGGAAAGGCTGGCTGTGCCGTGTCGTATTGCTTCCATGCTTTGGCCACAAAACACCCCTCGGGCTGAACGCGGAACGTACCGAACCGGGGCGTGCGCTTCAACGGCAAAACACGGAAAATGTTGGGGTGGTGTTCAGGTCGCCCGGACGGCCGCGAACGTGAGCCCGAACCGGGCGAGGTACTTTCGTAAGCGGTCGGCGTCGTTGGCGGTCTTGCGTTGGGCTCGGCTCACGGCGAACAACTCACGCCCGGCGGCCGAGAGGTTTGGACTGGCCCGGCAAACACGAATGACCTCGGCCAGTTGCACCGCGTCGAAGCGGTCGATCGGCCCGACCCCGGCGGGGAGCTGCGACTCGACGGGGGGCTTAGATCGATGTCCTCACGCCGGTCTCGTCGAGGAAGAGCACGTCCTTGTCAGCTGTCTTGAGCAGGCTGGTCCGGAGCGCGGCGGCACCGGTGAAGGCGCCGCGTGTGTGGCCGAAGAGTGTCGAGCCGGCGGTATCGCCACCGAGGGTGGCGTAGTTGACGTCCACGAACATCCCCTTGGTCTGACCGCAACGTTTCTTCAATCCATAGATCTGTCGGGCGAGTTGGCTCTTACCAGTGCCGGTCAGCGACGGTGCTACTCGGATCGCTACCGTTCGACATCGCCGAGCGAGAACTCGCTCAGCTTCGGAAAGGGCTGCCCCGTTGGCCGAGCGATGCCATGCGTGTCGAGCAACTGGCTCCAACCGTCGGCCGATACCTCGCGGACCAGTTGCTCATCCCGCTCGCGCTGGCCGGTGGCAGCTTCACGAGCGCGATCCTCGACGCCCATGCCGAGACCAACGCCACCGTGATCCGACAAATGCTCGGCATCGCGATCGACCAAGTGTGCGATGGGAAAATCGTACGTTTCTCTTGTCCCGAACCGTGGTCGTAACCAGTCAATACAAAGGGAAACATGGCGGTTTAGCGTGCCAGTGCCGCGCGGATGTGTCCCGGCTGCTGGTTGGCGGATGGGCCGAGCCACAGGCGGAAACTCAGCGGCCTTGGGCGCAAGCGGTACGGCTCGGCCAACTCGGGGCCGCAGGAGTGGCTACCAAGTCCGTTGTGGCGATGGCCAAGATGTAGCGTCAGGCGGCCGCGTGTCGGTAGTTCGTCGGCGTGATGCGCGGCATCGAGGTCGGCGGTCGTGTGGCGATGGAGCTGGAAGTCGCCGGTGGTGGCAAAGACTGCCAGCCAATCACCGACACGCACCCAACGGATGTCGGTGCGCAAGCCATGATCCTGTGGCCGGGCGTAGGGCGTGTGAAGGTCGGCGATCGGCAGCGTGTAGCGCGAAACGATGGCGGCCGACTTGCTGTCGACGTAACACTCGCCCGGGCCGCGTCCGTACCACGTCGCTTCGTCGACCAACGGAAGTTCCATCACCAAGGCGACCCGTCCGATCATCTCCACGCGTCTCCAATCACCGAACGGCTCGGCCGTCACGTCGAGTCGAACACCGCCGGCCAACGGCCGGTATCGATAGGCGACGCGATGGCCCAGCGCTTCGACCGGCGGGCCGACCGTCGCATGAAGCGTGCCGCCGCCATCATCATCATCGGGCTGCCACGCATCGATGCGGTGTTGTTCGTGTTGGAGTTGGAGCCTCCGCCAACTGCGGGCGACATTCTCACCGACGCCACGGGCTTCGTTGTCGATGGGGCTCCGCCAGAACGTGAGTCGTGGGGCGGCGAGATCGTCGAGCGCGAGCGTCTTGTCCGCTTCGTCGTAGCGGATGGTCATTGCCGCGGCGGATTCGCTTGGGAGATTCGGCCTCTCGCCGGGGGCCAGCTCAAACTGGCAAACCGACACCTCGTGTTTGGCCTCGGCCCATGATGTTGCGTCGCGCAACACGAACCGCACGGTCAAATGACGTTCACCCTCGCCGGTCGGCTCGCAGGGTAGGTCGATGATGCCCGGTTCGATGTCGAGTTCGCCGTGGTGCTGAACCGCGCCTTCGGCCAGTTGCTCCCAACACAGCCGCAACGTCGTGACGTCGAGAAAAGGATCACGTGTTACGATCCGCAAGCGACAACCGTCGACCTGCTCGGCGACGATGGGGGCGTGGACTTGTTTCAGCTCGCGCAGACCTGGCGTGGGTGTGCGGTCGGCGAAGAGCAAGCCGTCGCAGACAAAGTTGCCGTCGTTCGGTTCGTCGCCGAAGTCGCCGCCGTAGCTGATGCGTGGCGTGCCGTCGGGCAGGGTGGTGAGGAGGCCATGGTCGATCCACTCCCAGACGCCGCCGCCGCAGAGGCGTGGGTGTTTCCAGATGATGTCCCAGTAGTCGGCGAGTCCGCCGGGGCCGTTGCCCATCGCATGGGCGTACTCGCAGAGGAAGAACGGCTTGCCCTTCCAGTCGTCACACGGTTGACCGTCGGGTCGCCAATAGGGCGGGGGCAAATCCTCGCCGGCCGACGCCTCGACTAACCGATCGAGCGACGTGTACATCTGGCTCACCACATCCGCGTGTTCGGCCCGCCAGTCGCCTTCGTAATGGACCAGTCGGGTCTTGTCGTTTGCCTTGCACCATTGTCCCATCGCGGCGGTGTTCGCACCGCAGCCGCTCTCGTTCCCGAGGCTCCACATGATGACACAGGTGTGATTACGGTCGCGGGCGACGGTGCGTTCGATGCGGTCGAGGTGTGCCGCCTTCCACTCAGGGTCGTCGCTGAGCCGATACGCCGGGGTCGCCTTCAGCATGCCGTGGGATTCGAGATCGCATTCGTCGATGACGAGCAGTCCGTAGCGGTCACACAGGTCGAGGAAGTGGGGGTGGGGCGGGTAATGCGCGGTGCGGACGAAGTTGATGTTGTGCCGTTTCATCAGCAGCACATCGGCGAGCATGTCGTCGCGTGTGACGGCTCGGCCGCGGGTCTGGGACCACTCGTGCCGATTGACGCCACGGAGTTTGATCGGCTCCCCATTGAGCCGCAGCACGCCGTCGGTTGTGACGTCGACGTTGCGGAAGCCGACGCGGAAGGGGATGTGCCGTTGCTCGCCGCTCGGTTCCGCGAGACTGATTGACAGGTCGTAGAGCTGCGGTGACTCAGGTGTCCACATTTCAACACGGTCCACCAGTTGGTTGACTTCGGTCGCACCAAACGGTTCTGCCACCACGAATCTGTCACCGAGATGAAGCCCCGCGCTTTCGATCTGTCCGTTTTTGGCAACGATGCGCAATCGCCCTTGCCCAGTGGCATCGTCGAAAATCGCCGTGACAGCGATGTCGAACTCGGGCGTCGGCTCCGCCAAAAGTGTTACGTCGCGGAAGATGCCCGACAGCCACCACATGTCCTGGTCTTCGAGGTAGCTGTGGTCGCCGAACTGGATGCACCGCACGGCGATCGTGTTGGTGCCGGGTTGGAGGTGGTCGGTGATGTCGAACTCGGCCATCAGCCGGCTGCCCTTGCTCATCCCGACGTCCTTGCCGTTGACAGCAACGGTAAAGCAGCCGTCCACGCCGTCGAATCGCAGCACCTTTCGCATGCCGTCCCAGTCGGTTGGCACGTCGAAGCTGCGGGCGTACACGCCGGTCGGGTTGTGGTCGGACACGTGCGGCGGATCGCAGGGCCAGGGGTAGGCCCAGTTCGTGTAATGCGGCCGACTGATCGCGCCGTACGTTCCGCCGCTCGGCGTCAGTTCGCCAGCCAACTGCCAATGCCCGGGTACCTCGATCTCGTCCGGCAGGTCACGTTTCATCCAACCGCTCGGCACTGCCTCGGGCCGTCGGAACAACTCGAAACCCCAGGTTCCGTTGAGCGAACGCTCCCACGGCGACGGGTTGCCATCGTTGATCGCTGCCAACGCAGCCTCGGCCGTCGGATAACTCGTGAACCGGCTACGTGGCGGCAGGCGGTTGCGATGTGTGAGTGTCGGGTCAAGGTGCTCGGGTAGCGGACCGACGGCGGGATCAAGTGTCATGGCAGGGCAAGTTAAGGAACGTGCGGCAGTCGGCGTCCACGAGCCGAAAGCAGATTACCTCACCGATGACGCGCTACGCCGAAAACCATTTACGCTTGGTGATCGACCATGCCCTTACGAATTGCCTTCATCGGTGCCGGCTCGTTCGGCTTCACACGCACCCTCGTCCGCGACATCCTGTTGGTGCTGGAGCTACGCGACGTACACATCGCGCTCCATGACATCGACGAGCAGGCGCAGGAACGCATGGCCCAAATCCTGCGCAAGGAGATCACCGGCAACGACCTGCCCGCGACGATCTCGACGCACCTCGAACGAAAGGCCGCACTCGATGGGGCGAACTACATCATCAGCTGCGTCCGCATCGGCGGCGTCGAGGCGTTCCAGACCGACATCGACATCCCGCTCACCTACGGCATCGACCAGTGCGTCGGTGACACGCTCTGCATCGGCGGGATCATGTACGGCCAACGCAACGTCCCGCAGATGCTTGCGTTCCAACGGGATGCCAAAGCCGTCGCGGCCGAGGGGTGTCTGTTCCTGAACTACGCCAACCCGATGGCGATCAACACTTGGGCCGCGCTCGATGCGGCCGACCGTGGGCAGGGCGTCGACACCGTCGGCCTCTGCCACGGCGTCGAAGGCGGCTGGTGGCAGATCGACTCGGTCCTCGCGCGCCTTGCCGGCAACGAGGAGTACGACTGGCACGACCTGCGCCGACACCAGCGCACGCAGATCGTCTGCGCCGGGATCAACCACCAGACGTGGTACGTCAAGATCATCCACGACGGTCGGCTTATCGGACGTGACGAGTTGCTTGAAGCATTCGAGGCGCATCCGAAATGGTCGGAGCGCGAGCCGGTCCGCATCGATGTGCTGCGGCGGTTCGGCTGCTACTCGACCGAGTCCAACGGCCACCTCAGCGAGTACGTCCCGTGGTACCGCAAGCGCTTCGGCACCGACCCGACCGCCGCCCAGCGCTGGGTCGGTAAGGGTGACTGGATTCACGGCGAGACCGGCGGCTACCTACGCATCACCACCGAAGCCCGCCAACTCTTCGACGCCGACTTCGAGAAACTCCTCGGCGAAGCCGGCGGGCCGATGGACGCATGGCGCCGCAGCACCGAGCACGGCAGCCACATCATCGAAGCCCGCGAAACCGGTCGGCCGTACCGCGGTCACTTCAACGTCCGCAACGCCGGCATCATCGCCAACCTCCCGGATGATTGCATCGTCGAAGCCCCGGGCTATGTCGACCGCACCGGCATCCAGATGAGCGCCGGCATCGAACTACCGCAGGCGTGTGCCGCGACCTGCCGCGCGAGCATCGACGTGCAGCGCATGGCCAAGGACGCTGCCGTTGCCGGCGACGTGACGCTGCTCAAACAAGCCGTCCTGCACGATCCGCTGACGGCGTCGATCTGCGAACCCGAAGAGATCTGGCAAATGGTCGATGAGATGCTCGTCGCGCAGCGACGCTGGCTGCCCAACTACAGCAATGTCGATATCGACGCTGCTCGTGAGCGCTTGGCCCAGCACGACCGCAACGGCACCCGCGTGAAGCGTCGTACCTGGAAAGGCGCGGCCCGCAAGCCCGTCCGCACCGTCGAGCAATTGCACCGCGAAGAAAGCTCCGCCATGCTCAGCGCCGACAAAGCCGCCGCCAACCGCACACCTGCGTCCTCCGGCGTCCGATAATCGGCCTTATGTTGAGCAGCGGAGTGCCACCCACAAAGGCAAGAAAACAGGACTGACAAGGCTCTTCAGCAGTGTCAATTGGATTCTCGGCGGAGTTTGCCGTGATGGACGGTCAGGAATCGAGCCATACTTTGATCATGCCTCGTCGCAGAGTTCGAGCAGCTTGTCGACGGTGGTGAAGCCCAGGCACATGACCGTGTCGGCGCCGCCGTAGTAGAGCTTGATGGTGCCGTCGTCTTCGGGGACGACGCCGGCGGTGAAGACGACGCTGGGGGTTTGGCCGTGGAGCTCGTAGTCCATCGTCGGCGTGAGGATCGGCTTGCGGCTAATGGCGGTGATCTTGCTCGGGTCGTCGAGGTCGTGGAGGCAGACGCCGAGTTGGTAGATCAGGTGTGCCTTGGCCTGGGATCGGACGCCGTGGAAGATGTTGAGCCAGCCGCGTTCGGTTTTGATCGGCACTGCGCCGGCGCCGACCTTGCTCCACGCCCAGTCGATCTTGCTCTTGGGCATGATGCAGTCGCCGCGGCCCCAGTGGATCAGGTCCTTGGAGTAGCTGATCCACATGTCGCCGCTGTCCCACGTGGTAAGCGGCCGATCGAGTCGGACGTAGTCGTCGCCGAACTTCTCGGGGAACAACACGACGTTGCGGTTACCCGCGTCGGTGATGAAGCCGTGCCAAGTGAACGTCTCGAAGTCCTTGGTCGACTGCAGCGCGCCGCGGCAATCGTAGGGGCTGTGGGTGGCGTGGGTGAGGTAGTACGTGTCGCCGATCTTGGTAACGCGCGGGTCGTAGAAGTTGATCGCCGCGTACTTCTGGAACATCGGGTCATCGACCGGCATGTCGATCGGCTTGTCGCGCGGCGTGAACTTCAAACCGTCTCCCGACTCGGCGATCCAGAAGTACGCCTTGAGCCCCGCGTCCTCACAGCGGCAGACCATGAGGTACTTGCCCTCGTGCTTGTGAATGCCGGAGTTGAAGCAATGGATGATGTGGTACTCGTCGGGGAAGTCCTTGCCGGTGAGGATCGGATTCTGGGCGTAGCGCTCGACGGGGCTGTAGTTGTGGAAAGTCATGTTGGGCTTCGTGGGATGCGTTAGGCGTAGGACAGTTCGACGATCTGGTGGCCGACGAGTTTGGGGACGGTGATGTTGACGGCGTCGCCGTCTTGATGGATCGGCAGATCGCCGCCGTCGGGGACGAGCTTGGCCGACTTGATCGCCTTTGGCGTGCGGAGGGTGAGGGTCAGGTCGTGCAGCGGGATGACGTCCTCGACGGTGTCGAACGCATCGCCGCGACGTTCGGGGATGTAGTGCTGAAGGTGCATGGCGTAGCGGCTCTGCTTGGCCTGCTCGTTGAGCGTGACGATCAACGTCGACGGACCGTCGTGGCTGACGAGCGTGTTGTCGAGGAGCAAGTTGATCGCGTTACGAACGATCCGCTTCACCCATCGGCACGCCTCGTAGTCATACATTCGGAAGACCGGGTGAGCGAAGTAGATCACCCGTCCCTTGCGAACAGCCGACGGGTAGACGAACTCACCGTTGGTCGGTGCATACTGGTGCGAGCAGAACGTGTTCCACGTGCGGTTGAAGTACGGCCTTTCGGTTTTGGCCAGTACTTCCGAGCCGTCGGTCGGCGTGACGTCGACTCCCCGCTGGGCCATGACGTAGCGCGTGTCGTTGAGGCCTTCCATGAGCGCGGCCTCGGGATGCAGGAAGTCCGGCTGGAACTCGGCGTTGCCGTTGAACTTCACGCCGAACAGGTCCGTCGCAAACGCATCGCCGGCTTCGTTGAGGCCCGACTTGTACGAGAGGATCAGCGACCCCCCGCCGGCGACGTAATCCTCGAACTTCTTCGCCAGTGCCGGCGACACGGTGACTTTCTCCGGCAGGATGATCAACCGATACTTCGAGAAGTCGCGTTCAGAGTCGATCAGGTCGAACTGTTGGCCCAGCTCGGCGAGCATGCGAACCGCGCCGAAGTCGGTCCGGCCCTGCGACTCTTCCTGGTGATGGAACACGCCCTCGGACTCTTGGAACTCCTCGGGGTTCATCACGGCGACATCGGTGACGGCGACGGCGTCTTGGCACCACGGCTCTTTCTTCTTGACCGACTCGAAGACGCCGCCGATCAACTCGTAGGTCGTTTTGTCGAGGATGCCACGCGGCGGGAGTTGATCCCCGATGCAGGTCGCATCCGCAGCCAGTGCGAGCATGTTGAAGATTTCGAAGTCGAGGGACGCTTCGTTCTTGTAGCTGTGGAAGTCGCCCCAGGAGGAGTGGAACTTGCCGGTCATGCCGAGCGTCGGTTTACCCAGTCCACGGGCATAGCGCTGTGACGCGGGAAAGTGCATGTACCCCCACCCGCCGCCGGGGAGCGATTCGAGTTCGAAGTGGGTGTACGCGTCGGCGTTGTGGCGATGGCGATAACCGATGTGGCCAGAGTTGTAGAAAATCGTGCAGTCGTCGGTGTACTCGGGCAGTGCTTTAACGAAGTCGGTCATCGTCTTCTCGAAATCGGCGATGACCTTGCGGGAGAACTGCGTGCGGTGGTTGTGGTTGTGTAGGTCGAGCCCGGCGTTGTCCATCGCATCAAGCCAGCGCTTTTCGTAGGAGAAGTACGGCACCACGATGTCCCACCAGAGCCCGTCGACGGGCATCATCTGGAAGATCTCTCGGACGTGGTTCTGTAGGAACTCCACGAAGCCAGGATGGGAGACGTCGAGCCGGTCGTAGAATCCGTGATCGGGGTGTAGCAGTGACGAGGCGGACTCCGGCCCTCCGTCACCCCGGCCGTGGGGTTTGAGCACCTCATCCCGCAAAAGCCATTCGGGGTGCTCGTCGGCGGTGAACTTGTCCCATTGGACCGTGATGTAGATCGGGACGCGGATGCCGTGCTTGTGGCAGGCTTCGATCTGTTCGGGCAGCAGATTGGGCCTTTTGAGATGCGGGTGGATGCGTTCGGGATTGATCTTGGAGGGGTAGTACAAATGCCCGTGGTGACACCGGGCGAACATGTTGATCGAATTGACGTGAGCATCGGCGAGTCGTCGGCCGAACTGGTCGGGGTCGAAATCCGCGCCGATGTCTTCGATCAGCGGTGACGTGTGGAAATCGAGATGGATGTGGCGGTATGGCAGGGACATCGGGGCAGGATCCTGAGGGTTGGAGCGGTCGTGACGTGGACCGCCCCGCCGGTGGGCGGGTGATTCGGGGAAATGTTGCCCGAAAGGATGCCGGGAACACAACCCGGCCGAAAAAAGTGTCGCGCTTGCTCACGGCGACATGTGCGATTAACTTAGCACTTGTTCAACGGTAAACAAGTGTGGCCGCCGGCAACTCCTCGACCCCATCCTGGGCGACTGTTCAGCCGTTTTGTAACCCAAAAGCACACTTCCACGTGACGACGTCAATTTTACCTGTCACGATGCGGGATCATGGCAACCACCCTCCAAGACATCGCGGATGCGGTCGGCGTCTCCAAGGTGACGGTCTCCAAGGTCCTGCGCGGCAAGGTCAAAGGTTCCTGGCCCAAGTCCGCCCAACGGGTCCAGCAGATCCGCGAGGTCGCCGAACGGATGGGCTATCAGGTCGATTGGCGGGCCAAGGCACTCCAAAGCGGTCGGACCCAGATGGTCGGCTTGCTCTCGACCACACGTCCTGAGACTGACACGCACGATCCGGCCCTGGTCTCCGGGCTCACCGACACGCTGGGCGCGGCAGGTTATCACGTCGCCTTTTACCGCATTCGCGACAACGCCGAGCACAGCGGATTCGCGGATGCTCGCTTTGATGGCGTCATCATCGACTATCACATCGAGCCCGAGGAGATCGCACTGATCCAACGGGCCGAACTGCCGGCCGTCATCATCAACGCACCGTCGGCCAAGGGCATTGCGTCGGTGATGCCCAATCACGAGAACATCGGTCGCATGGCTGCCCGGCACCTGCTCGAACTCGGGCATCGTTGCATCGGTTTCCTGCAGTCGGCCGACGGTGAAAAGCGGATTTGGCCCCAACACATGTACCGCGCATGGCGCCGTGGAATCCTCGCCGAGATGAAAACGGCGGGTTGCGGCGACGGATACACCGACATCATCCCGCCCGACGAAATCCAAACCATCGGCCCAAAGGCGTTCGCCCCAAATCTCAAGAAACTGGCCGCAGACCCCGAACGTCCCACAGCGATCATCGGGAAGAACCCCGACAAGACGTTCGACTTGGTCATCAATCAGTTGTCGGGCACGGGCCTGAAAATCCCACGCGACCTGAGCGTCATGTCCATCACCGACCAGCCGGAACTCGCCTGGGTTACGCCCGCGATCACGGCCATCGACTTGAACTTTGCCGGCATCGCTCGCCAGGCCGCTGTCGAACTTCTTCGCCAGATCGAGCCGGACAGCGGCGTGATCGATCAACTACCCGACACGGGTACAACGCAACCGGTTCTGAACATTCGCGGGTCCACGTCGGCCCCAAGAACTTCCTCACGTCGTAGCGCGGTTTGATCGCCGTGTTGCGATTTCTTCCAACCCCTTATCCCATGCTCTCCCGGACTACCGCACTCATCGCCGCGTTGCTGCTCATGCCGTTTCTGCTTGGTC
>JBCDCH010000106.1 GCA_039182125.1 Planctomycetota bacterium | reverse complement strand
CTTTCCCGCGATCACGGCGAAAATGGAGCGTCAGTTTGCGGTGTTGAACAACCGGGCGCAGGTGGCGCTGGTGCCGACAGGTATAGTCGTGTCCACAACCGGGTTCTCGAGGAAGAAACGTTCTTTCGGGTGATTGTGGGATTAACCATCTTCAAGCCGAAGCCGATTCTGCCAAGCCGTTGGCTCCCGGCTATTGTGCAAAACGTGTTGACGCAGCGAACATCCGGCGTGTCGTCGCTCGCCAGCTCCACCCTCACCGACTCCCCCGGCAGCAGGTGGACGCCTTGGGATTCCACTTTGTCGTCGAGCACGTACAGGTCGCGGACGAGGACGTCGGTGGTGACCGTTAGCGTGTCGCCGGCGCGTTCGATCTGCAGGTTCGGCTTGGCGTAGGGGATGTCGCGGTCGCGGCCGAAGAAGTGACGGGTTTGGTCGCTGTTGCGGTGACGGCCATAAAGTCCCCGACATTGGCCGACACCCACTCCCTCCCCCGCTCTGTCGAAGCTACGCGTATTCTTGACCGCTACGGTGATGACTTGCCGGCAATCATGGCGATGCTCGAGCGGCAGTTTGCGGTGCTGCACAATCGGGCGCAGGTGGCGCTGGGGCTGGCGGGGATCGTCGTGTCCACGACCGGCTTTTCCGGGCGACTCGTGGCGGGGACGAACGTCTGGGCACAGTGGCTGATCATCTCCGGGCTCGCGCTGATCCTGGCGTCCGCGGCGATCGTGGTCTGGGGCGTGCTGCACCTGCGCTGGCTCACGATGCAGTGCGGGGAGACGACCGAAGCCTGGCTGGACGCGTCGCTGGCGTACCGCGACAAGAAGACACGGGCGTACCGCGTCGGCGTGATCGTGCTGCTCGTGGGGCTGATCCTGTACGGGGCGGCGCTGGCGGTGACGCTGTTGAACCCGGAAGCCAACGCCCTGCCCGCGCGTGAACGCGTGATGTCTGTAGAATCGCTGCAATGACGGACGTGCTACTGATCGGCAGTTCGATTTTTCGACATTGGGGTGACGGGGCTGCGGAGGCTTTCCCGGGGCGATCGTTCGTCAACATCGCCGTGGGCGGCACGATTTCGGCCGATTGGGTTCCCGACACCGGCACGCAACACCTGCGGGCGATGCTCGTCGAGTACCACCCGGCGGTCGTAGGCTGCTACGTCGGGAGTAACGACATCAACCACGGCATCGAGGCCGGGGCGATCGCGGACAACGTGCTCAGCATCGCCGACGCGGTGACCGCCGCCGGGGCGTGGTTCGCGTACTTCTCGATCATCAAGTGCCCCGACAAGCGCGACAAGCTCGCGAATATCGACGCGGTGCATGAAGGCATCACGGCAGGGCTCATTCGTCGCCCCAACTGTTCGATAGTCGATATCAACCCCGTGTTCGACGGCCGGGACGATTTCTTCCAGGAAGACGGCACACACCTGACGCCCGATGCCTACACGGCCCTGACCAAACACCTCAAGAGGGTCAACATCTACGAACCGACCGGGCCGGCCTGAATCCCGCCCGTGCAAGGTCAGATGCGGAAGATCGCGCCGAGCTTCTTGGCCATGAGGCTGTTGGCCGTGAGGATCGTGAGCGTGAGCATGATCATGGCCCAGACGCCGAGCGCGCTGGCGAGGTAGATACCGGTGCCGAGCGTTTGGGACAGCTCGTAGATCGTCTTGGTGATCGGGTAGTAGTCGGCCCGCTGCGCGAGGATGAGCGAGTCGGACACCTCGAGCATGGCGAAGGCGAAGGCGAGCAGGCCGCCAGCGAGGAGGTTGGCGACGATGAGCGGGACGGTGATCTTGCGCAGCACCGTCGACTTCTTCGCACCGAGGTTGCTCGCGGCCAACTCCAGATCGCGCGGGGTCTGCTGCAAGCCCGCCACGGCCGACCGCACGACGTACGGCAACCGCCGGGCCGCGTACGCCAGCACCAGCAACACCACCGGATACTCCTGCACGTTGAGCCAGAACAGCGGCCCGGCACCGTCGCCGAACAAGCCGGTCCACCACAGGGCCACACCGGTGTCGGCCGTGTTGACGTCGGTGGCGTCGCCGAACCACTGTCGGAAGCCGATCGACATCGAGAGGAATCCGAAGGCCAGCACCAGCCCCGGCACAGCGAGCGGCAACATGGCCAGCGCGTCGATCAGCCCCTTGCCCGGGACATTGCTGCGCACCACGATCACCGCGACGCCGAGCCCGACGATGATCGCCACTGCGGTCGCGATGGTCGCGTAGAACAGAGAGTTCACGATCGAGCCGAAGACCGCCTTGTCGGTCAGCGCGTTGCCGAAGTGCTCGGCCGTGTACGACTGCGGCAGGATCGACTTGTACCAGCCCGGCTCGCCGGCGCCGACGGACGTGATGCTCGTGAAGATCACCGACAGGTGCGGAATGACGGCGATACCAATGACCAACAGGAACAGCAGAATGACCGGGAAGCCGGTGATGAGGTTGAGCTTCTTGGGCGTTGCGGCGACCGACGCCTTGGTCGTCGCCGCGTCGAACCCGCGTCCCAGCAGCAGCTTGCCAATGGCATAAAACAACACGCTCGCGGCCAGCATCACGACCACCAGCGTGTACGCCACCGGGTTCTCCGCCCCCTCGGTGATCATCGTGAACACCTGCACGGGCGTGACCACGTCGTAGTCGAACATCAACGGCGTGCCGAGTTCGGTGAAGCTCCAGATGAACACCAGCGTGCAGCCGGCAAAGACGCCCGGGCGGATCAGCGGCAGCGTCACTTTGCGGAAGACGGTCCAGCGAGAAGCCCCGAGATTGCGGGCGGCCTGCTCCATCGCCGGGTCCATGTTCGCCAGCGCGGCCTGAAGGTTGAGCAGCAGGATCGGATACAGGTGCAGCGCCTCGACGAGCACGATGCCGAAGAGTTGGACTTGTGCGAGCCAGTCGATGCCCGCCTCGGAACCGGGGGCGAACACCTGCGTGAATGGGCCGTACCGACTGAGCACCTGCCGCATGCCGACCGCCCCGACAAACGGCGGCAGCACCAGCGGCACCAACAGCAATCCGCTGAGAATGCCCTTGAACGGAAACTCGTACTTCACGCTGATCGTCGCCAGCGGCAACGCGATGGCGAACGACAACGCCGTCGTGAGAATCGCAATGACGGCCGCGTTCCAAAGACCCTGCAACTTGATCGGATCGGTCAGGACGAGCGTGAGGTAACGCAGCGTCCAATCGCCGTCGGAGTCGCGGAAGCCGGCGATGACGACCTGGCAAATCGGCCAGATGAGAAAGACCGCGAAGAACAGCAGGATCGCCACGGTCAACAGCAGGTGCGGCACCGTCGGCCGGCCCTGCACGCCGAGGCGATGCCAGATACTCACCGTCGGCCGGGTGGCCGCGGGCATGTTGTCGACGGCGGTCATGGGCGTGCGATTGTCGAGGTGGCGGGCGGCGCGTCAAACATTTCCTGAGCCACGGCCGGGTGCGTCATTTTCGCAGGAACCACCATGTACCGTGGATCACGCGGCCGTTGCGGGCGGCGGTCTTGAGGCTGGGTACGTTGCGACCGGCGATGGTGCCGAAGAAAGCCAGCCCGGGGTGATCGGAGGCGAGCATGCGGATCACCTCGCCCTGCGCCGCGGCGGCGGTGCCGTGGCCGACGTGGGCGGGATCGACCGCCTCCTCGTCGACCTGAAAACCGTCGTAGCCAAACTCCGCCATTCGATCGACCCCGAGCAAGCCGGCCCGTTCGCCGTTGCGGTGCCACCAAACGAGCTTTCCGCGCTCTTGGCAGCCGCGGAGTTCGTCGATACTCGAGATGCAGACCCGCTCGTGGATGTGCGGAGCGCGTTCGTGAAAGGCCGCGTAACTCGTCTGCAACCACGACAACGCTTCATCCGGATCAGCGACCGCCAGCTCCACACGATCCGCACACGGCTCTACTTCGCCGAGGTAACCGACGAGCAGGTGCTGGTCCGCCTCGACCTGCCAACCGGCCGGCAACGGCGGCGGCTCCGCACCGGGCGTGTACCAGCGTACCGACTGCGGTTTGAACTTTTGCCAGGCGGTGAGGGCCGCATCGCACCACTCGTGCAGCGGGACATCACCGGTGACCGCTTCCAGATCGACAAACGGCCGCTGCGGGTTGAGATTGAGGAAGCGAATACCGGTGAGCGCGCGGGCATCACCGATTCGCAGTTCCCGATGGAGAAAGTCGTCCGGCTCGATGCCGGGCAGCTTGAAATCGTCGCAAAGCATCGCGGCAAAGTCGCGATCGGTGAGCCAACCAACCCGGTCGCGGATGTAGTCGGACACGTACCGCCTCACGTCGGCATCGTTCCGGGGCGGGCACGCGCCACGCCGCAGACGATCGGCCAAGCTGTCGGTCCACTCCCGCATCGACGAGCATAGCGCAAAAGAACGCCCACGCCGTCGGACGTGGGCGTTCGGAACTGAGGCTGCTTACGCGCGGACGACTTTGAAGTTGTCCCAGGTGTAAGTGCCGTTAGCAGTCTGGGCGTGGATTTCCACGACCAGGTTGGAGCCGGTGACGCCGTTGATGCGGATGTCGCCGTTGCCGACGCCGCCGCGGAAGTTGCCGGCCACCTGCGTCGGGCCACCATCGACGCGGTAGAACACACGCAGGGCATCGCTGCTGGTCACGCCGCTGGCGGCGAGGTCCAGGGCGATGTTGACCGCGCCGCCGGAGATGTCGATCGGCCGGGTGTACCAGACGCCCAGGCCGCCGGTGCTGGTGGCCGTGAACGCACCGTTCTGCACACTGAAGACCGAATCGCCGTCGAGGTTGCAGCGAACGGTCCGCCAGGCAACGGGGCTTTCGGCGGTCGTGGTGCCGTTCGCCTGACCGAAGGCATCGGCGGCCACGGTCGCGCCGTCGGAGCTGCCACCGCCGGCGTTGTCGTCACCGGTGAGCAGGCGGACGTTGTCCCACGAGTAGGTGCCGCCGTTGGTGCGGGTGGCGAACTCGAGCTTGAACGCGCCGGCGGGCAGGTTCTCGACGGTGATGGTTTCGCTGCCGCCGGTGATGCCGCCGCGGTAGCTGCGGAGGAGCTGATCGCCGTCGGACGTGGTGATCTTGATGTTGAGTTGGTCGCCGTTCTGGAACGCGCCGCTGGAGGCGACGTCGAACTTGAGCGTGAGCGGGCCACCTGCGTCGGAGGTGTTCACGCCGGTGGTGTACCAGCTTGCGAAGCCGCCGGTGTTGCGTGCTGTGAACCGGCCGTCATCGACACGGAAGACCGCGCCGTTGCCGAGGCCGCCGCGGAAGGTGCGCCAGTTGAAGTCGCTGCCCTCGCCGCTGATCGCACCGTCGGTCGGGAACGACTCGCTGGCGAAGACCGCCCCGTCGCCGGTGCCGCCACCGCCATTGCCGTCACCGCCGCCGGGGTTGGCGTCGGGCGAGGTGATCTTGACGTTATCGAGGGTGAAGGTGCCCTGCTTGGCCTGGGATTGAACCTCGAACTGGACGTTGTTGCCGGTGATGTTCTCGGCCGTCGCCGTGATGGCGCCGCCGGGCAACGAGCCGCGGTGGAAGTCCATGCGGACGAACGCGCCGCCATCGACGCGGTAGCCGATGTTCACCAGATCGTCGGGGCCGAGGTTGGTCCCGGTGACGTCGATGGAAAGGCCGACGGTCTGGCCGGCGATGTCCAACCTCGAGGTGTACCAGGAGACGAAGCTGGTGGTGCCGGAGATGACGAGCTTGCCATCCTCGACGGCGAGCGTGCCGGCACCGAGACCGCCTCGGAAGGTCCGCCAGGTACCGCCACCCTCGAGGTTGCCGCTGGTCGCGCCTTCGCCGTCATCGAACGACTCGCCGTAGAGCGTGCCGCCCGTCGGGGTGCCACCGCCACCGTTGCCCGAACTGTCGACGCTGTCGGCACCGAGGACGTTCTCGACGTTGGAGCGGATGTTGTCCTGCTCGCCGGCGATGCCGTCGTTGGCGTTGTTGTCGCGGGTGACGGTGATGTTGTCGGCACCGCGGTTGAGGTAATCGACGGTGTCGGTGCCGGCGCCGCCGGAGAAGTCGTCGGCGATGTCACGGCCCGAACCGAGCGTGTCGTTGCCGTTACCGCCCAGGAACTCGACGAAGCCGGACGCGTTGCCCGAATCGAGTTTGTCGTTCCCACCGCCGGCGTCGACGAGCGACATCGGGTTGGAGAACTCCGTCAGGTAGAACTCGTCATCACCGAGCCCGCCGAGCACGGTGGCGCGGAGGAAGGTGGCATCGAGCGTGTCGTTGCCGTCGCCGAGGTTGACGGTGAGCTTGCCCGGGCCGTCGGCCTGGTTGGTCTTGAGCACGTCGTCGCCGTCGCCGAGGTCGACGAAGGCCTCGCCGGTGACGTCGGCGAACGGGATGAAGAAGTTCACGCCGTTGACGCGGACGAAGTAGCTGTCGACGCTGCGATCACCGGCGAGCTCGACGGTGTCGGGGCCATCCGTACCGACGATGCGGAGGTTGCCGTCGTCGTCGACGAAGGCGGGATCGGTCGGCTCATCGACAGTGATGCCGAGGGCTTCCTCGACGTCGGAGCGAATGTTGTCGCCCTCGCCGTCGGCCCCGTCGTTCGCGACGCCGTCGAAAGTGACGAAGAACGGGCCATCGTTGCGACCGCGGTAGTCGACGATGTCAGTGCCGCCGCCGCCGGAAAAATCATCAGCACCGACACCGGAGATGAGCGTGTCATTACCAGCGTCGCCGGTCAGCGTCGATTCGGACTGGAAGGGCACGCCGGTCGTATCGAAGGTGTCATTGCCGTCGCCACCGCTGAGCAGGTCACCGCTAACTCTTGTACGAAGAATGTCGTCGCCGCTGCCGCCGATCAGCGTCGCGCCATTTGAACCGCCAGAATTGTCGATGAGGTCATTTCCTGTACCTCCGTCAACCCGCACAGCGGTGTTGGCGGCCTCAACATTGAGAGGCAAGAAGATTGAATCGGCACCTGAACCACCAAAAACATCGGTGAGCGCGAACGGAACACCTATAAGCTGCAACTCGTCGTCACCGCCGCGAGCGTCGATCTGCCACGATGTAAACGGAGCGACATCGTTGATCTCTGCCAACCGAACCTGAGTGCCATTGACCCTGACGTACTCTTCGACTTCAGCAGGTCCAGGACCCAAGTCCCAAAGCAACGTGATTTCGTCATTCCCTTCGGTACCGAGGATCGTCAGCACGCCGTTGTTGACGACGTAGTCAATCTCGATCCCGTTGCCGCCGGTGTCGGCGAAGATCAGGTTCTCGACGTCGCTGCGGACGTTGTCGTTCTCGGGGCCGTCGTTGTAGACGTTGTCGAGTGTGATGTCGGTCTCGTCGACGTCATTGCGGAAGGAGTAGTCGACGGTGTCGGTGCCGGAGCCGCCGGAGAAATCGTCCTGGGCGGTGGAGCCGATCATGGTGTCGTTGCCGGCCTGGCCGCGGAGGATCGTGTAGCCCAACGCACCGGTGTTGTCGATCAGGTCGTTGCCGTCGAGGCCCTCGAGGACGGCGGAACTACCGCCGGCACCGATGAGCGTGTCGTCGCCGGCGTTGCCGAAGAATCGGTCGGCCCCGGCGATGACTTCCATGCGATCGTTGCCGGCACCACCCTCGGCGGTGTCGTTGCCCGCCCCGCCGACGATGCTGTCGCTGCCGGCACCGCCGCGGAGTTCGTCGTTGTTGTCGCCGCCAAAGAGCTTGTCGCCCAGGGCACCGCCGATGAGCGTGTCATCGCCGGCCTCGCCATAGAGCTCGACACGCAGGTTGGTCAGCTCCGACGCATCGATGCTGTCCTGACCCGCGCCGGCGCGAACGTCGACGTAATCGACATCCGTCACGTCGAACTCGCCAAGGATCAGCGAGTCGCCGATGACGCGCACCGTGGCATTGTTGACGTCGGGTCCGTTAGCGATGGTGATCACCGAGGAACGGGCACCGGCCGTGACCTGCAGAACACGTCCGACGAGTTCGATTTCGAACTCGGCAGGACTGGACCCGCCGCCACCGCCGCCGGACGGAGGCGAGCCGCCGCCGGGACCAGGGTTTTCGTCAAAGGCGGGACCGGTGTAGCCGGGGGAGTAGTTGACCGGGACGTAATCGAAGCCGTCGATCGCGGCCAACTCACCGCCGCCGCGCGTGGCGCGGAGGGTGATGGTGTCCTTGTGGTTGAGGTTGAGTCGGACGGTTCGGGAAGTCTTGTTGTTGACGCCCGGGTTGACGCCGGGCAGGTCCTGGTCACCGACCCAGCTGTCGACGACGGTGCCGTTGACGAGCAACTGGTAGGAGGCTTGGCCGTCGTCTTCGTCGAAGTAGTCGGTGGTGAAATCGTACTGACCGTCAGCCCCGAAGAAGGGGAAGGAAACCTCGCCAGTCTGTCCGCCGGTGAGCCAGATGCCGAGCTTGTCGTCGAGGACGCGGACGTCACCGTTGCGGTAGAGGTTGTAACCGCCGTCGGGGTCGGCGGCCCAGGCGTCGATGGTGCCGACCAGCGGCTTGGCGGCCTCGCGGCCTTGCCCATTGACGAGCGTGCCGTCGATCCATTCCTGGATCGCCGCCCAACGCGGCGAGGTGTCGGTCGGCTGCGTCTGGTACTGCAGCGCGCCCCACGAACCGCCACGCGGACGGGACTCGGAGACGTAGGTGAAGTTCGTGAACAGGTCCATCTCGACCGCGGAGGCCGTGAGGGCCATCTGCTGGTAGAGGCTGTACATGTCCGGGTGGTTGAACGCGGCCTGCATGGCCGGCTGCCACGAGGCGTTGCCGTCACCGTTGGGGTAGAGGTGCTGGCCGGCCTCGTAGGTGAGGAAGAGCTTGTTCTCGTCCTGCGCCCACTTGCTCCACCAGATCAGCTTGGAGTTGTAGCGGTGGTAGTCCTCGGTGATGTCGGCGATCATCTCCTCGGGCGTGGTGTTGCCGTCCCAGGTCGGTAGCGGACGGTTGCCGGCATAGGCGGTCACGGCAACGGCGTCGTACTCGCCCGGCGAGAACTGCTGACGCAACTGATCGGGCTGGAACAAATCCTCGGACGGTTGGCCCGAGACGACACGGATGACCTCGTTGACATCGCGGCCGTTGGACGCGTATGCGTTGCGGAACTGGACGAAGTCCGCCTTCATCTCGGTCGCCTGGCCGGCCCAGTGGTTGGGGTCGCCGTAGCCGTTGGTGCCGTACTTCTGCTGAATAAAGCGGAACGGCTCGGAGCCGGGCACCCACACCTCGTTACCGTATTCGAGGTAGACCTTGAGGTTGGAGTTGAGCTGCTTGGCGACGGTGTCGCCGATGTTGAAGACGGTCTGGTCGTTGGCGAACGGGCTGATGGGTAGCCAGAGGTCGGCATTGATCTCGTTGGAGAGCGCGACCATGTACTCGACGGGCAGGCCGGAGATTTCGGTCTCGAAGCCGGAGGTGTTGTAACGCGGGGTGAAGTACGCGTCGTCGACGTCGGCGAGGTCACCGATCGTCTCGACCGTGGTCGAGTTCGCGTCGGTCCAGAGCATCATGCGGACCGTGTCCACGCCACGCAGCCGCTCGACGTAGAGCGGGTGGAACGGGCTGAAGTCCGCCCCCGGTTCCCAGCGCTGGCCGACGAACGATTGCCCGTTGTAGTCGGGCATCCAGACGTTCATGTCGCGGATCGGCTGGGCGTTGTAGACGCTCTGGTCACCGTTCTTGGCCTGGATGTCGACCGACCAGTTGCCGTTCCAGTTGTCCGGCAACGTGATCTCGGCCCAGTGGGTCACGCCATCGGCGCGGCGACCCTTGTACTCCCAGTCGACGCCGCCGAAGCTCACGACCGCGCCGTCGCCCCGCCATTCCGCCGTGTAGACCCCGCCGGGGTACGCACCGTTCGGGTCACGCAACAGCCACGCGCTGATGCGCGACTGGTTGCCGGTCATCCGGTCTGGGTACAGGTTGTCGTCGACCGAGACCTGCGAGCCGTCGTTGGCGACCCAGTCGCTGGCACGCTTCATGATGTTGGTCAGCGCCCAGTCGATGCGATCGTCGGCGATGTAGTCGACATTGATCGCGACTTCCGTCCCGCCGACGGCGAGGAGCTTGCGTGCTTCAAGTTGCTCCACGCCATCCATGGCCTCGACGAACACGGGCCCGGCGGTGGTGTCAGCCGCGCGCCGAAGTGCTCGACGCTTCTGGAAGGCGGCGTGCTGGCGGACAATGGAACGGCCGAGCTTGTTGAGCAGGCCATGACGGCGAGAAAGGTTGTCGGTCATGTGGTGTCTAAAGGTTGGTTAGCGATTCTCCCAGATACCGACGCTTCGACCACCTCCGTTGACGCAAGCATCGACCGGCGTGGAAAAAGCTCGGTAAGCCCACCCATAATGACGCTGCCGACCTGAAAAAGTCACGCGATCGGCAAAAATTATCAGCCAACCGCCGGCAAAACCGGCGATATGCGAGATTTCTCACACCAAACCGGCATAACCCAACGCCCAAACCGCAAAAGACCGGAATTCGGCGCATGACCGCGGCCGCGACCGGGACTTCCCGGCGCG
>JBCDCH010000105.1 GCA_039182125.1 Planctomycetota bacterium | reverse complement strand
CTCAACCCTCACGTCCGCATGCGGTACGTGATGCGTCCCTTGCTCGGGTCGTACGGGGAGATCTGCACCTTCACCCGGTCGCCGGGGAGGATGCGGATGTAGTGCTTGCGCATTTTCCCGCTGATGATGCCGAGGATCTCGGAATCCATTTCGTCGAGCTTGAGCTTGAACATGGCGTTGGGCAACGCCTGGGTCACGGTCGCTTCGACTTCAATACTGTCTGCGTCTCTGGCCATTCATTTCCATCGTAGGCCGGGCAATGCCCGGCATTTTGCTAATCGTACTTGGGCGTGACGGACTCCCGCACGCGCTCATAACTCTCGACACGCCACTGCGGCGCACGTTGGTCGGCCACGTCGGGAAAGTGCGTCTCCAGCAGGTTCTCTGGCGTCACGCCCCAGAGCCCGAACACCTTCACGCCCGGCGTGTCGATCACCGCACCGTCGGCAAACGAAAGTGGCAACCGCCGGGCCGAGGTCGTCGTGTGCATGCCCTTGTCGTGGGCATCGCTGACCGCGCCGACGCGCAGGTCGAGCGTGTTGTCGATCGCGTTGATGAGCGAGGACTTACCGACGCCGGAGTGCCCGGCGAGGACGGTCTCCTTTCCCGCAAGGTGATCACGCAACGCATCCAGGCCGACGCCGGTCTCGGCGCTGCACTCGATCGAGTCGACGCCGAGCGTTCGGTAGTGGGCGAGCACTTCACGCGCGTCGGCCAGTGCGCCGTTTTCGTCGAGGTCGATCTTGTTGAGCACGACGGTCGCGTCGAGACCGCCGGCCTTGGCGGCAATGAGCATGCGATCGACCAACCCCCAGCGTGGCCAGGGGTTGAGCAGGGCGACGGTGATGAGCATGCCGTGGGCGTTGGCCACGATCGGGTCCTGCTTGGCTTCGTCGAGCGGGTCGGTCCGCATGAGCACCGTCCGCCGCGGCTCGACGAACTCGATCACGCCCTCGGCCCGCAGCGGCGTGTCATCGTCAGCGCCCGGGATCTTCACCGTCCCCCCGGTCTTGTCGAACCGCACCTCGTCACCGACGACGATCTCCGTCTCGGCCACGCGCTGGATCGTCTTGCGCGCCGTACACAGGTGCGGCTCCTCCGTGTCGCTCTCGACATCGAAGAACAGCGAGTACACCTGCACCACCCGCCCCAGCGGCAACTTGTCCGCCGCCGCCCGACGTTTCTTCTCGAACATCTCGGCGGTGTTTTTCGCCTTGACGGTGTCGGCGTGCCGCGAGCGGCGACCGTACTTCTGCTTTGGCCCGCCAAGCTCGTCGGCCGCGTGGTCGGAGAGCTCGCCGTCCTTGAACTGGTCGGTCAGGTTGTTGTTCCGCGGACGTCGGGGCACGGCTAGAGGGTAGCAAACCGATGGCGATCAGTGTCCGTGACCGTTTCCGTTGGCCCCGCTCACCAGGGCGATGCTGTTTTTGCCGTGTTGCTTGGCGTTGAACATGAGAGCTTTGTCAGCGGCGTCGATGAGTTCCTCGGCGGTGTGGGCGTCGTAAGGGAAGACGGCCATACCGCCGGAGATGGTCAGCTTGCCCCGGCCCGATTGACCCAGGGCGGGGAAATCGCTGTCGGAGAGCAGCCGGCGGAAGCGATTGGCAATGGCCAACGGGGTCTGCGGGACGCGGTTGGTCGTGGCGTGCTCGGGATCGTGGGGCTCGCGGGGGCCTTCCTTTTCCCAGAACACCACCGCGAACTCGTCGCCGGAGATGCGTGCGACGCAGTCGTGTTCCCGGCAGCAACGGCGCATGAGCTGGGCGGTCTGTCGGAGGATGTCGTCACCGACGGCGTGGCCGTACTTGTCGTTGTACTGCTTGAAATTGTCGATGTCGAACAGCAGCAGCGTGACGGGGAAGTAGTTACGGCGGGCTCGGTCGAGGATGCGGCTGAGGAACCAGCGGAAGTACCGGCCGTTGTGGATGCCGGTGAGGTCGTCGAAGTACGCCAGCCGTTGCAGGGCCTCGTGGCGTTGGTCGAGCTTGGCGAGTTGGTCGAGGTTGCCGGCGAGGCGTGCGAAGAAGACCTCGGCGTCGTTGGCGTCGACGTCCGCCGGCGTGGTCAGTCGCAGTGTTAGCGAAGCGTCGCGCAGCGGATGACGCAGGTCGAGGTGGCCCTCTCGTGGCGCGGGTGGGTCTTGCTCGAGGCTGAGCGCCACGACGCTGCCGGATGCTTCGTTGAGCACGTCGACGACCGCGTGCAGCGCCCGACCCGGCCGAAGCGTCTGGGCTTTGAGAAACGTCTCGGCCACGGTGAGTCGGCGCAGCGGCAGCAGCGGGTCGTCGCCGGGGTTGTCCAGGGGGCCGGGGGTATCCAGCGGTTGGTCGGGCAGCGACACGGGCACGCCTGTGAGCATCGCCGAGAGGTCGCCCGACGTTGCGGGCAGCATCGCGTAATCCTCGGCAACGCCGGTCTCAACGAGCGACCGGCCCAGCGGCTCGTGCTCGGCATCGGCCAACAGGAAATGTCGGGTGTTTTGTTCGTGGTCACAGGCCTCGCGCAGGGCATTCGTGGCGGCTTCCGGCCGCTCATCGACATGTCCGATCTCGGTGACGACTGCGTCGAAATGGGTCGCGTGGAGGTCCGCAATGCCGTCGAACACGGTTTCGGCCGTCTCGACCTCGGCATGCGGCAAGGCGTCGCTGATGGATTGGCTCACCCGGCGGGCGGCGTCACCGATGACCAGCACCTTGCGCGGCGCGGACTCGGTCGGCGGGTCGGAATCTGTGCGCAGGCGCATACTCATGTGCTTCTCTCGGTCTCCATTTGCAGTGTACCTTGCAACCCGCCCGAATGTCGGACGTTGTAGGAGGATGACACCATTTTGTAAGCGGGCATGGGCTTGCGGTGGTTTATGATTCTGGCACAGGACTGGATTCCGCATGGAGTTTCTCAAGAGCACGGCCGGCAAAATCCTCACCGCCGCGTTGACCCTCGCGGTCATCGTCGCGGCGATCGGATTTTGGCAGATGGAGCCCGAAAGCCGCGACGCGTTGGTCGGCGGCGTCGGAGCGGCGGCTGGCTGGCTGCTGGCGGTGTTGTTTCTCCCGTGGGCAGGGTTCGCGGTCATCGGCAGGGTGGCCAAAGCCGACACGAATGCGGCGGGCTTCGCGTTGGTGGGTACGTTGACCGCGTTGGAGGCGGTGGCGTTGTCGTGGCTGTTTGGTTGGAACTTCGGCGGGGCGTTTGCATGGAGCATGGCGGCGGCCGCGGTTTTGTTCGCCGCCGTTTACAACCTCTTCGCCTGCGATTGGATCGCAGAGAAAGTGGCAGGATGAGCAGCGTCAACGCAGGACAACGCATCGGTGAATACGTGCTCGACCGCGTCGTCGGCGAGGGCACCTTCGGCCAGGTCTGGCGGGCGCACCATCATGTCTGGCACGATCAGGTTGTCGCCGTGAAGGTGCCAACCGATCCGCAGTACCTGCGCAGCCTCCAACAGGAGGGCACGGCCATCCACGGGCTCACGCATCCGAACATCACCAAAGCGCTCGGCTTCGATCCGTTCGCGCCGGTGCCGTATCTCGTCGTGGAGTTCGTCGAGGGTCGGTCGTTGCGGGCGTTGATGTCCGAACGGGTTCGGCTCTCGGCCCAGGAAACAATCGCGGTCATGCGGCAAGTACTCGCTGCCCTTGGCCATGCCCACGCCAACGGCGTCATCCACCGCGACGTCAAACCCGAGAATATCCTCATCGCCGGCGAAGAACTGCACGCCCCTGGTTCGGTGAAGCTCACCGACTTTGGCCTGGGCTTGCGTGGCGGTGCGAAGATGGCCCAGTCGATCGCGTACTCGATGGACGCCGGCGACGAGCAGGCACGCCAGATCGCCGGGACGCTGGACTACATGGCCCCCGAGCAACGTGCCGGCGGCGAGGTGGACGGTCGAGCCGACCTGTATTCGTGCGGCGTCGTGCTCTACGAGATGCTCACCGGCGAGAAGCCGGCTGGGACGGACCTGCCGTCGGACGTGGTTGAAACGGTGCCGCGCGAACTCGACGAGGTCTTCCGCAAGAGCTACGCCCGCCTCGACAAGCGTTACACAAACGCGGCGGCCATGGATGCGGCGCTGGCGTCGGTCGGTGTGATTCCGCCGATTCCGAAGTCGGCACCGCCCCCGCCGACCCGCGAGGTCGTCGGCAACGTCAAGCCACCCGGTAGCTGCCCGAAGTGTGGCGGCAATGTCAACGGCGACGACCAGTTCTGCATGCACTGCGGCCATCAACTCGTCGCCCAGGTTCGCCGTTGCGGCAAGTGCGGCGCGTTTCCCGCATCCACAGACACGTTCTGCATCTTCTGCGGCGAGGACCTGCGCCGGTCCACCGATTCATCCGCTGCGACGGCATAACGGAGGCACGCCATGGACCCGATCGTGATTCCGCTTTTCTTCATCGCCGCCGTCGCGCTGGCGTCGGTGTTCTTCATCATCTGGGCGGTGCTCAAGGTGGCGTTGTTCGTGCTGTATATTTTGCTGCTGCCGGTGCGTTGGCTGTTTGGCGGACACCGTCAGCCGCCGATGACACCGCCCGGCAAGGTCCAGCCGCAGTACTCCCGGCAAGGCACGCGCTGCGGCTTCCAGAACTGCCTGGCGCTCAACCCGACCAACGCACGGTTTTGTGGCCGGTGCGGTTCATCGTTGAGCGTGTGGGGCGGGGACCACTACCACTACCCGCCGCGCTCGACCCAACCGACCGAACGGCGCGTCGCGCACCAGCCGCAGGTGGACTATGTCGCCTGAGTCGCCGGTCATGCCGGCGAGCTTTCGGCACATGCCGCCGCCGACCACCGTCCACAGCGGCGGGGCGATCGTCGCGTCGCTCGAACGGCCCGTCGGCGGTAAGCAGCCGCTCAGCGGGCCCAAGACGTTCGTGTTCGCCCTCGCCACTGCGGGCATCGGACCGTTGCTTTACGACCGTTTCGTCTGGCAGCAGCAGGCACGCGGGCAACGCTCCCGGCTCTGGCACCTCGCCGATTATCTCGCCGCACGCGGCCTGCCGGATCACCGGGATGACGCCGATCGGTGTGGTCCGAAGCTGACGGGACTCGTCCTGCTCATCGCCATCGCACAAGCGGCACTGTTGGCGTGGTCGCTCTACACCGGACGCATCCGGCTCACGCTGTGGAGCCACGACCCCTGGTTCTTCGCATACGTCGGCCTCGCGGTGGCCGGGTATCTGGCGATCGCGTTGGACATGCTCCTGCATCATCACCTGGTGGCACGCGTTGTTCGGCAGTTCGGGCTTTCCGAGACGGTGCCTACCGCGCTGCCGACGCCGAAGCCGCCCTTGTTCGTCGGCGCGGTCCTGGCACTGGCGGTCGGGTGGTACTGGGCGATCCCGGCGATCCTGGGTTCGGGCGTGTTGCGGAAGGAAGTCGACAAGAACGGCCGAAAGTGGTCGGTGGATTTGGCCGCCGGTGTGCGTGCGCAGCCGGATCTGCTGGACGGTCCGCCGCCGCGGCTGCATGCGAACATCCGACAATGCCAGACGCCACGCTGCGCGACCGACCTTTCGCCCACGGCGAAGTTCTGTCCCCAGTGTGGGGTGCAGGCTCGCAAGGTGACGCTGGTCACCTAAGATGTTGCCGTGGGCCGCATGTACGCCATCCTCTCGGTCATCGGTTGGCTGCTGGCGGCAATCACATTGGTCTGGTACCTGATGAAGAAAAATGCGTGACAGCGCCGACCCATCCCGACACAAGGACGCCGAGCGTGAGGTCATGCGCCACGTCGAGGCGCTGATCGCCGGTGAACTCACCGGCCGCGATCGCACGCTCTCCATCGACACCCGCCGCGGCCGACAGCAGGTCGTCAACCTCCAGCGTGACGTCCGCCGATTCGATCAGACCAACGAGCACAAACGGCTCATGGTCGACCTCGACGTCGCCGACTTCGACCTCCAGCAACGTCTGCCGCGCGGCGAGGTGGTCGACGTGTCGCTGGTCGGTCGGCAGTTGGTGTTTTTCTCGACCAAGCTCGGCCACATGCGGGTGCTCTCGATGCCGCCGGTGCGGGAGCTGATCCAGGGCGTCTCGCCGGCCCCGCTGACCAGCGACGAGGTCAAGCGTCGACTCCGCGAGGTGCCGCCGCCGACGCGTGTCGCCGGGCCGATGACGCAGGTGCTGGTTTCGACCAGCGGCTTCACGCCCGAGGCCCGGCAGTTGGCGGTTACCTCGGACCGGACCACGACCGTGCTCATCGAGCCGGACGTCGCCGGCGGTTGGCTGGTGCATGCCCCGGACACCCACGCCGATCTGCGCAAGGTGTTCAACCCCGAGGGCGATGCCGACAAACGTCGGCGGGTGCGCGAGACTCTCGAAGCCCGACAGACCGACCTGATCACCGGCGGCGTGTCCTTGAAGAAGGTTGCCGACGACCTGCACCTGCCGGCGTCGATCGTCGAAGCCGAGGCCAAGGCGTGGGCGAAACAATCCACGAATCTGCGGGTGAAGACCCTCGACGGCGTACCCGTGCTGTATCGTGAAGGACTCAGCGGTGATGCCGCGAGCGTGAAGGGACCGTCGATGGCGATGATGGACAGACTGCTTGGAATCTTCGGTAAAAAGGGCGACGTCGAGAAGAAGGTCGCGTACCTCTCCGAACGCCGGGCCGCCCTGACCCAGCAGCGCGACGGCAGCCTCGAAGAGATCGGCGTGCTCGAGGCGAAGGAGGCCGAGCTGCGCGGCGAGTTCAAGGACGCCTCCAAGATCGCCCGCCAACGCATCACCGCCCAACTCGTCCAACTCCGCAAGGACATCGCCCGCAATCAGCAGCTCATGCAGGTGCTGAATCAGCAGGTGAACGTCGTCGGCACGCACCTGCATAATTTGGAGCTGCTCAAGCAGGGCGAGACGGCGAAGCTGCCCGACGTGGAAGAGATCGCCGAGGACGCGGCCAAGGCCGAGGAGGTCCTCGCCGACTTGCAGGCCGGCAACGAACTGGCCGACAGCGTCCTGCCGCCGGAAGTCAGCGGCATGACGAGCGAGGAGCAGTCGGTCTACGAGGAACTGCTGGCCGAGCTCGAACCGCCCGCCGAGGAAAGCGCCGAGACCGACCCGCAGCAAACGCCGGTGACGCCCAAGCGTGAGACTGAAACCGCAGCCAAGCCGACGTCGCCGCCGCCCGTGCCGAGCTCGCCCAATCGTGTCGAACCGGAGGCCGGCTGATGGCCCTGATCGACAAGCTCTTCGGCAAGAACAAAACGCTCAGCGAGCTGACGCGCCAGGAGTTGCGCCGCGAGGAAATCCTCATCACCAAGCAGCGCGACCGCCTGATGAAGAAGATCAGCGACGCCGCCGACGCAAAGCAGAAGCTCTTCAAGCAGGGTGCCGAGACGAAGTCGCCGGAGCTACGCCGGGCACTCGCCCAAGACTTCGAGATGAAGACGCAGGAGCAGTTGCTCAGCGCCCGCGAACTCACGATTCGCGGTAAGGAGCTGCTCACCGTCACACGCCTGCGGATGCTCCGCGAGAACGAGAACAAGGGCAAAGCACTCGGCCGACTCAAGCTCGCCCCGAAGGACGCCGCCAAGATCACCGAACTCATCGAACGCGAGGACGTGTCGCAGGAGATGTACCTCGAACAGCTCGACGAACTGCTCGAGATCGGTACCGAGAGCGATCGCTCCGCCTTGATCAACGCAACCCTCGGCGAGCCGGGCCAAGAGCTGATGGACATCTGGGCCGACCTTGATCGCGGCAACGTCAAGGACGAGGAAGCCTTCGCCGAAGCCGACAAGGCCGTCCGCCAACGCCAGATTTCCGCCGAACCCCGCTAGACTGTTCTCGACATGACCAAGCTGCTGATCCTCATCGCGTTGCTGCTCCCCGCCACGACGGTCCTCGCGCAGGATCCCGCCGAGCCCGAACCGGCCGCCGAGGTTGAAGTGATCGAGTCGGAAGCCGACACGGAGTCGACCGACGAAGCCGCCGAGGCCGAAACGGAGGCCGAAACCGAGGCTGCTCAAACCGACGAAGGCGACACTGAGGAGGAAGCTCCCGAATCCACCCGCGTCACGCTCGGCGATTTCAACATCTGGCTCACCATCATGTGGGTCAGCGTCTTGGGCATCCCGCTGGTGATCACCCTGTTCTTCATCGCCACCGTCCGCTACAAGAAGAAGTAGGAACCGCGCGCATGGGCTTGTTCAAGAGCAAAGACGAACGCCGCATCGAGCGCGAGATGAAAATCCGCCGCGGCGTGAAGTCCATCGAGAAGTCGATCCGACAACAGGAAAAGTTCGCCGACGACTTCATCAAGCACGCCAAGCAGGCCCGCAAGATCGGCGACAACGACCAGTACCTCTTCATCCGCAACGCGCTCAAGAAGACCGCCACGGTCAAGAAGATGCTCGAGCGACAACTGCTCGCGATCAAGAACGCCCAACTCGTCCAGCAGCAAGCGCGCAGCAGTCAGCAGTTCGCCGAGAGCATGAACCTCATCGCCGCCGAGATCGGCAAGGCGTTCGGCGAGATGGACCTGACCAAGACCCAGGCCGACTTCGAGAAGGCGATGACCCAGGCCGAGTCGGTCGAGGAACGCATGGACTTGTTCCTCGACACCATGCAAGACACCGGCGGCATGAGCACCGCCAGCAGCGAAGAACTCGTCACCGACGACGAGATCGACCGCCTGATCGAAGCCGACGTCGTCGCCGAGGAACGCGCCGAGCTCGGCAAGCTCGACGAACTCGAAAGCGAACTCGAACGCGAGCTGGGCGTGGCGAAAGAGAAGGATTGAATCATGAAGCGAGCCTTCGACGTCATCGTGCAACGTGGTTCCGACGGCATCTTCGTCGCTGAAGTTCCTGCGCTGCCAGGTTGCTACACACAAGCACCGACTCTTGAGGAACTCGAGGTTCGGGTCCGTGAGGTCATCGAGCTCTGCCTCGAAGACGAAGAACCCGAATCGCCAGATTTCATCGCCGTTCAACGCGTGCTGGGTGAAGCATGAGCCGCGCCCCCAGGTGACCGGGCGGCAGCTCATCGCCGCTCTGAGTAAAGTCGGGTTCCATGTTGTGCGGTAACGCGGTAGTCACGTTCGTCTTCGTCACGAGGACGGTCGGGTCACCAGTGTGCCGGTGCATGGGAACGAACCGCTCGGCGTTGGGTTGCTTGCGAAGATTCTGAGGGACGTTCGTCTCACAATGGACGACCTTCGTCGCCTGCTGTGAATCCCGTTCAAGGAATCGGCCTGCGCCCCAGTTGGTGCGCCATCGGTTGGCGCTTCACCAAACTCAGCTCCAGCAGAGCCACTGCAAAAACCGGGGCGTATTGCCACCAGAGCAGGCCGTACGGCAACCGCCACATGCCTGTTGCGGCTTGCTGGTCCCACAGGTTGTGCGCGACGACGATGGTCGCTGACCACGTCAGCACCGTCAGCCCGGCGAGTCGCGGGTAGGTCGAGATCAGCGGCACCAATGCCAGCGACCAACCCAGGTACCACGGATACGCGACCGGCGAGACCGCCAGCGCGAGCGTGAACAGCACGTATCCCGCGCCGGCCACCGACGCCCGCGTGATCCACAGCACGAGCCACGCCACCGAGAGGAGAATCACCGCGCCGGCCCGTGCCGCGGCTTTGGCGGCGAAGGCGTCCTGACCTTGGGCGGCGGGGTCGGTCAGGCCATCGACGGTGAGCCGATAGAGCAGGCCGTTCGCCTCCCATTCGCCGGCGAACTTCGTCATCGTCTCGAACCAGCCGGCGAAACCGTTCTGCCACGGCATGACCGCGAGCACGACCAGCGCGATCACGGTCGATGTCGCGAGCAGTTGCCGCGCAGCCTTCGCGAAGCCGTGGCGGTTCCACGCGCGTCGCAGCATGAAGGGCAGCAGGATCAGCACATGGGGCTTCACGAGTGCCGCCAGCCCAAGCGCGATGCCGGCTCTGCTGCCGCGGTCGTGCTGGAGTTGGCGTAGCGCGATCAACACCAGCAGGATGCCCAGCCAGTCCTGGTGTCCGTTACCCGCGGCTTCGCTGATGGTCAGTGGGTTCCATGCGAGCAGGACGGCCCACCACACACTCCGACGTGCGTCATGCAACATCGTGATGAGCACGCTGGCGCAGCCGATGACGCATAGCGCACACATCAGCCGCATCGGCAATAGCCGATGAACCAGCGGAAGATCCACCACGATCGACCGCCAACCGATCTGCGTGTCCGGGGGCACCGTCTGCGGCATCGGTAGCATCGCAAGCTCCAACGCCGCTGTCGCCGCGAACGCGCCCTGTGATACCGGAAGATAAATTGTCTTGATGTCTTGGAACGGCACCGCCGCATCGAGCAGGTCCAGCTCGAACTCGTTGTCATCCTCGGCGATCTCGCGCAGGCGCGCGGGTGTGTGTGCGTACGGCGATTCGCCGAGCAGCCAGAGCTTTCCGTCGGCCCGGTAGCGCAGCGCGTCATCGCTGAGCGCCGGCGGCATCAGCACGATCGCGACCGTTTGCAGTAGCGCCGTCCCGAGCAGGATGATCAGCGCGCTGTTGCGTGGCCGCAGCTTCACCGCGTCGGTCGGCGTCGTTTTGAG
>JBCDCH010000104.1 GCA_039182125.1 Planctomycetota bacterium | reverse complement strand
GGCGTATCCGGCGAGCCGGGGTCGTCAGGACCAGCGGGGTCGTCGGGGTTCTCCGGGGCGTCCGGGGTTTCCGGGGTGGCGGTGGGCAACACCAGGTCGGTGGTCGGCGGAGCGTCGGGGTTGTCGACGATCGGTGGCGGCGCGTCGGGGGCGTAGAACACACCCAGCCCAACCGGATCACCGAAGGTGCCGTTGTCGTGTCGGGCGCGGACCCAGATCACGTACGTGCCGCGATCGCGGTTGGACAGATCCGCCCTAAGATCGGTGTCGTCGTGGGCCAGCCAGTCTTCATCGCCCGGCGTGACCCCCTCGGGCAGCACCGCGACTTCGTATCCGTCCAGCCCGTTGCGGAGCACGACGGCCTCGCTCCAGGCGACGTGATAGAACGGGTCGGCGTCGTCGTAGCGGACGGTGCCCCGCAATGGACCCACGTCGGTGGGGCGGTCCACAAAAACATCCAAGGCACACGCCAGAGAAACGCTGGAACGCCGTGACACGTGCACGGCGCAGGGCAAACGGTGATAGATGACACTGGCGGCACAGCCCAGCTCTGCAGAACCCCGCGCGTGCACGAACCCTTTGCACGCCAAGGTGACTTCGCCGACATCCACCTTCGGTACTTCCGGGGGTGGGATCAACGCGACGTCCGCCGCACAGGCCAGCGTCAACTCGCCGGGCTCACCCGGCAGGACCACATCGAGGGCGCACGCCAAAGTGTCGTCAACGCGGCGGTAAACGTCCGCGGCCGCCGGCAGTGTGGCGACTTCCCGCACGGCGACGGCACACCACAACCAAGTACCGACTTCGCGGCGGTAGCTGTAGAGCAAGCAATCCAGTGCGGCCTCGCCGCGACGCTGAGCCAAGCCGGCGCAAGCCAGGGTCGATCTGGGGCGGACGAACGCCGCGGAATCAAGCCGCTCGTACCAACGGACCAGGGCCGAGGCCTCGAGCGTGACGGATTCCTTGACCGACAGCGCGCAGTCGAGGGTGACTTCGGGCAGGGCTTACCTCCCCGTGCGACGCTTGTACCAGCGATTGGTACGAGCGGCCGGCCCGTCTTCGCCTTGGTAGATGAGAGCGAGCTTCCACAGCACCAGGAAGTAGCAGTACGCCACCTTCTGGCCAAGATCCAGGAGGAGCCGCACGAGAGCGTTATCACCGTCGGTGTTCGGGGGTGGCGTGCTCATTAGGTATCAGGCACCTCCGGGGCCGGGTAGAGGTACGACCAGGTCAGGCCGAAGCCGGTGTGGCGACCGCCGATGGCGTTGGGTTCGGGCTTGGCGGCCAAGAAGATGAACGCGTTGAACATCCAGGTGTCGGGCTGGGTGTCGTGGGGGATCAGCAGGTTGCGGCCGTTGACCACCACGGGGTTGTCGGTCTGGTTGCCGTAGGTGCCGGCGGCGATTTGGCTGTCCAAGTCCCAGCCGGCGATGCTCGCGCCGCGGTGGATGTAGTCCCAGCTCTGGATCGTGGCGTTCCGGGTCGCCGCCTCCTGGCCGCCGAAGTCTTCGTAGCGGTCAAGCACCGCCATGCGGATGTCCCAGTCGGTGACCCAGGGTGGCCCCGAGCCGTCGCCGTTGGGCTGCCCCGAACCGAAGAAGCTCTCGGTGGTGTTCTCAACGTTCGAGACGTAATCGTGCATACGCACGGCCAGTTCGTACGCCGTATCGCCCCGGAGCTGCAGCGCCAAGCACACCGGCACAGACCACACGCCGGCCTCCATGTTGCCCCACTCCCAAGGGTCATCACCGGGCGTCAAGCCGATCTCGGTCGCGACCGGACCGTTGGACAGATTGAGGCGACTGAGATCATCGCCACCGTTGACGCCGGTGACCTGATACCAGTGAATCGAAGGGTTAGGCATCGCTTGCGTCTCCTGTGCTGACTTCCACCGGGTCTTCACCGATCAGCGCGTCCATGTCGATTTCCGCGTGACCCGACGGGTTGAAGTTCACGGTGTCGGTGGGCTTGTCGAGCGCCTCGAGCTCTTCGGCACGCTTCTCGTTGACCACCTGCTTGCGCTGTGTTTCGGGCATGCCGGCGATCACGGCGATGTTCACCGTGGGCTTGTCCTTCGAGGACTGAACACCGACCCGGTCGGCCCGTCGGGCGGCGAGGTTCTCCCGGGCCTTCTGAATGATCTTGCGATACTCGGCCAGCGAACGGGACATGTCCCGATCGGGATGCATGGCCAGCACCTTCAGGGCGCGGAACTCCAAAACCTTGTAGAGACAGATCGTCTCGATGTCGTCGCGGTCTTCCTTGTGGGTGAACCGTTGGGCGCCTTCGCCATCGAACCAATCGTTCCAATTTTCGATGAAAAAGTCGTACTCGTCTTGAAACAAGACCATCCGCTGGTGCTTGCTGCCCAGGAGTCGCTCGGGCACCGCAACCGGCAGGCCGGTGGGCACGTCCGGGTGCGGCACCGCATCGGTGGGTTGGGGCGCATTGTCCTCGCTGGGGACGTCCACGTGTACGAATCTCCTCAGGTTTGACCGGCCGCCCGAAGGGGCGTCGCGATCCAGGCTGGCCGGCGACTCCAGGGAGACCCGCACGTACATCGTGGCGGGCAGCTCAGCGCGTTTCAGACCCGTTGCGTCGCGGGCCCTGGGGTTTCTATCGGCCAAGGCTCCAACTCCCGGGTCAGGACGCCACCGCCATCGCGGCGTACCACTGGTCCCACTGCCAGGAAGCGGTGTAATCGGCGACGGTAAACATCTCGCACGCGCGGCGTAGATCGGGGTCGGTGAGCGACGACGGCCGGAACGGGTGCTGTTCGGTCCAGCGACCCATGTGCGTCGCGACCATGAACATGATGTAACGCCACTCGTTGGTGACCGCATCGGACCGGCCCTCGAACAGCTCTCGGCCGATCCGATCCATCACGTGCTTGCCGTGCATCTTGTATGTCGTGCCGGGCACGGTCGGGTCGCCGTCCTTGAACATGTCGTGCATCAACGCGGCGGAGATCAGCGTGTCGTTATAGAACGGAATGACGTCGTTATTGCTGTTGGGCGTAAGCGGGTAGTACGCCCGAGCGACCTCGCGGGCGGCGCGGGCCACGAGCTTCGTGTGACGGATGAGGCCCCCGTTGCCGCGGGAGACGTCGGGGTGGAATCTGCCCGACTTGGACGCCGGCCGGGTCCAGAAATAGTCCGGAGCGTGGCCATCGATAAAGCCCGACACCTGCCCCCTCAGCTCCTCGTCGGTGATCCAGCCCAGCTCCGCGGAGAAGTGTTGCTGGGCGGTCGGGGCGTCGGGGGCGGCGGTGGCGGACATGGAGGCTCCTGGGAGGGTGGGCATCCCGTGCGAGGGAATTACTTGTTCGAGAGGCTGCTCGGAGACCAGGGGCGGCCGCACTTTTCGCACGTCTGACCACGGCGAACACGCATCCCGCAGTTGGGGCACGTGACCGTGGGCAAGACGCCGGTGGCGCGTTCGTACTGGTTCGGGTTCATGGCAGGAGTTGTGGGTGTGCGGGCTGTGTCGGTGTCCATCGCTCTCTCCCCTGGGTGTTCCGACGACTCGCCGGACGCGGCGATCAGGTCCCGGAACTCTCTTTTTCTTCGGCCGGCGGCACGAAAACGCTCGGGACGGCCTCATTGGGCACGGTGGGTTCGAAGGTGCTGGTCTCGGGCTCGCGAACCACGAGGAGCACAAACCCGTACCGGTCGGCCAAGAACGCCTCGAACGCCCGGACGTCGTCGCGGAACATGTTTCCGTTGGTGGCGTTGGGGTCGTGGATCGCCGCCCGTTCGGCGTGCGGGCCCTCGCTTTGGTCGACCAGCTTGCGGCGGCGCTTGGGGATGCGTGACTGGTTGATGAACTCTTCCGCCGCGACTCGCATCTCTTCGAGCTTGGGCGCCGACCACGCCTGACGGTGCACCATCAGGCACATGGCGTTGTCCTCCGCCCGGCCGCCCTGGAGCCCGACACGGAACGCGTACGTGTGTCGGTCGGCCGGGTCGGAGGTCGCCACCCGTTCAAGGGAAACGCCGGCCTTGGGAGCCGACGTGTCCTCCGCACCCGCATGATTTGGCTCGACGGGCTTGGCTCGCGGTGCGGCCGTGCCGCCTACTTGCGGTAGGGGGGTGCGTTTTCTCATTGGTCCTTGAAGAGCTCCACGAGGACCGGTGTGTTGAACTTGGCGCAGACGGGTTCGATGTCAGAACGCACGAACTCGTTGGCACGATCGCGGCTCATCCCCTCGCCGACCATCAACGCGTGAACGATGGCGTTGCGGTCGTAGACGAAGACCCTCAAACCTCCCGGCAGCTCCATCGTGCCCACACAGGCCTCGTCGTACCCATCCAGGCCACCGATGGTGACCCCTTCCCGATGGGCTCGGTCGCGTTCTTGGGCGAGACGTTGAGAGGGTGCCATGCCCCCCGAAATCGGACGCCGGCGCGACCGGTAGGGCGGTTATGCGGAAGTAGAGTGCCGGTAAGTTCAGGTCTTTTTTTCGTGATACCGCCGGATCGCGGTTTCCGCGAAGACCACGCGGTGCTCGTCGGTCAGGCCGTGTTCGGCCAGGCCGCGGATGTGCGGTGGCGTGCCGTAGCCGGCGTTGGTCTTGAGCCCGTACTTGTCGCCAAGGCTCGGGTCGGCTTTGACCCGCTCGGAGATCCAGTCGTCGTGAGCGACTTTCGCCGCGATCGCGGCGGCGGCGATGGCGAATACGTTGTTGTCGCCCTTCTCCATGAACTCGATCGTGCCGACGCGACTGAACAAGTCGAGCGGCTGACCGTCCACGACGTACCTCACCGGCAACCGCTGATGCGACAAGACGTGGTCGGTCTGATCGATGCACCGCTGCATGAGTTCGCGGATGACGTCCGCGAAGCTCTGGCCGGCGAGCATCCGCTCGTTGATCAGCCACGCGTGACCCCACTGCAGCGTGGTCCGTGTATTCTGCTTAATCAACGACGCCAAGCCTTGCCGCTTCTTCTTGCCGACCTTCTTGGAATCGCGGACTTCGTCGTGATGCCAGTGGCGGAGATTGGCACAGGCACCGACCACAACGGGTCCGTAGACGCTGCCGCGGCCGACCTCGTCGATGCCGACGGTGATCACGCCCTCAGGGTCGACGGGAAGGGGGGTGGCGGAACTCACGCGGCGTTCAGCGACTCTAGATCGAGCACACCCAGGCAGCAGGCGTCAACCGCGATGTGCTCACGGTAGAGCTGCACCCCGATCGAATCGGCCGCAACGATGCGGATGCGGAACTTCTTACCGTCGCATTCGCCTTCTTGATCGACCAGTCCAACCAGCAAGGCTTCGCCGATGGACACGGCGATGGTGAGATCGGGTGCGATGATGCGCAGCTTCCGCGTGCCGCCGTCAAACTCCCCACCTTCTCCGTCAAGCTCGTCGACATACGTCAACTGGTAGGTGACTTCCCAGATGTCTAGATCCGTGTTGAGCGGCACCAACCACGAGGCTTCCCCGGCATCGCAGGCTTCGCACGGCGCGTCGGCACACGCGGTGTCGATCGGCCCCTCTTTGATGGACGCCGGCGTCGCGAGGTATTGGCCGAGGGCGACCAGGGCTTGGCCGGCCTTCTCCATGTGTTCACGGTAGAGAGCTTCGATCTGATCAAACGTCGGGTCGGGCATGGTTTTCTCGTCTTGGGGTTCGGGGTCGCGGCCGATACGTCTCGGGCCGCCGATCGCGCCGCCCAGGGCCTCGGCCACTTGTCGGGCGACGACGTCTTGATCGCTGTGGAGTTGGGAGTAATCAGGCATGGAGTTGTTTTCGGAGTTTTTCGTTATCTGCACGGAGTTCCGCGATCTCCGTAACGATGTTGGTCAACAGCGTCCGCCAGTTGGTGCCGTCCTGGGCGTGATGCAGCACGCCGCTGAGGGCCAAATGAAAAGCGAGACGTTCGCGCGTGAGGTCATCGAGTTTGTCGGCCGCTTCGTGTAAGACCGTCGCAACCGAACCGGACGACAAGATCCCCTCGTCGAACTCGCCGCGGTCGATGCATTCGGCCAATGCACGGACGGAGGCTTCGGCGAAGCGATTGGGATCCAGCGGCAACTCGAATTCGCTAGCGGGGTTGCTCACGGCGTGACTCCGGTGGGATTGAACGACAACAGGACGAGGGTCGCCGCGATGATCAAGAGGACCAGGCCGTCGATGAGGCCGGCGACGATCGCCAACCACGCCAGCCGACGATCGCGGGTACGAATCAGGTTGAGTTGCCCCGTGGCCATGGCGGCCAGCGTGGCCACCGACCACCCGAGGATCGCCACGCCTGCGCACAGCAGCATCCAAACGATCATGGCGCAACTCCGTAAAGGGCAACGTGGAGCACCACCGCGGTAACGACCCACAAGGCCGCCACAAAGATGAATCCGATCACGTCACGAGCGAGGCCGATCGGCGAGCCGTAGTACACGCGGGTGTAGCGGTAAGAGGTTGCGATCAGGGAAGCGATCACACACACGCAGGCCGCGGCCCAGCGTCGCAGTTCACCGGCGCAGAACACCGCCGAGAACAAGGCGTCGAAGTCGATCCAGAAGGAGAAGCCGTCCATCAGTGTTCGATGTCCCGGGTGGTTACGCGGGGCGCGACCGGTCGCTCCCCCAGACTTTGAAGCTGCAGTTCGAGGCGACGGTTCTTGGCTTCCAGCTCCTCGACGCGGGCGCCGTCGATCTCTTGGAGCTTCCTCCAAAGGTGAGTCATCCCCACCTGATTCACCGGTAGGCACTCGTTGCCGTCGGCGTCGATGCCGCGGTCGCCGGCGGCGGTGACGGCCGCGGCCTCGAGCAGCTTGCCGTCGACAATCCGCACATAGAGGACCTGGTCCAACTCTCGACGCAGGTCACGGACTTCGTTGTTGCGGCGACCCAGGTCCATCTTGGTCAGTTGCACCTCGGCCAAGACCTGCACCATGTGTGCGGTCATGGCATCGAGAGTGAGGGGTACGGCGGCCGATCCGCACTTGACGCACGAGCGGGTGTTGTCGTTCTCACCGAACCCCACGAAGCTGGTCACCCCAACGGGCATCTCGGCACGGCAACCGGGGCAGAAGTATTTCATCGAACCGTCTCCTGAGATGTGGCGGAGCTTTTCGTCCATCTCCGCGAGGACTTCCTTGATGGCCTTCTGCCCGAACTCACGGACGGCGTTGTGGTCCTGGAACACCCCGGTCTTCAGGCAGCCGTCGCTGTACTGCTGAACCGCTTGCATCAACCGCCGGTTCGTGTATTTGTTGAGACTTTCGGTGTCGAAGCCGTACACGGACCGAGTGACCGGATCACACCGCGGATGGCTAAACCAGTCGTAAGTGACCGGCCCGCTCACGCCGGCGGCACGCCCTGTTGCGAGCCGTCGTCGTCTCCGTCGCCTCCGCCGAACGTGGGGTCGAAGTCTCCTTCGTCCATGTCGTCGAGCCAGTCTTCAACGGCGTCCGGATCTTGGGTGGTATCCAACTGCTCGACCGACCGCTTCGGCGGCGCGAGGTACTCGCCGCTGTCGAAGAAGCCTTCGTCGACTGTGCATTCGGCTTCGTTGGGCTTGCGCACGCAGACGATCGCTCGGTAGCAGTTGCGTTGCGGCAAACGCGAAGGCAGCATGATCATGGCCGTCACGCGATCGGTGAAGATCTCGGTGACCATGGCGTCGGGGAGCATGTCCGAGCCGTAGGGCGATGCGGCCTCGTTCCAATCCAGGCAGTGAGCCCACCGCATGTACCCCTGGTATCGCGGGTCGTCGCGCTGCATGGGCAGGTGCACGCCCCACGACTCCAAACCGAGAACGGTCGGCGATTCACCGAAGCCCTGCAGGTAGGTTTCGCGGAGGGCCGTGAGGGCCAGGCCGATGAGGTCGCCGGTGCCGCGGCCGGCGAGCGAGACCTGCGCACCCTGGCCGTGGTCGGCCAGCTTGCCGCCGAAACCGACGGTGTAGCGAGCGTGCTCCAGGGGCGGCATGCTGTCGGTGATGTACGACGAGATCAACTGGATCTGCTGCTCCCCAGTGGAGTACCCGGGCGGGCCGCCCAGCAAATGGCTGGACGAGAGGTAGCCGACCTTCAGGTTCATCAGCGCCGGGCCGAGCAGGTCTTCGGGCGGGTCGTTGGGCGGTGGTTTCTGAGCCATCGATTACTCGCTGTCGTTTACGGACCCGCCGCCCACCGTGAGGGCAACGGGTTCGGCACCTTCGGCCGCCGCGGGATTTTTTTCGTTGGAGGATTGGTCGGACGGTTCCAGGTCTTCCGGTGGCATCCAGGAAATCGGCAGATCCGTCGCCTTCGCAGACACCATGCGGAGTTCCGCTTCGGTAAAGCCGCAAGCCCGCGGGAACCGCTTGGCCGGCCTGGGCGTGGCGTAGCACTGGCGGGCGGGACTGGCGACCCCGTTGGCGTCGACGAAGTACACGAGGACCCGAACGGTCAAGTCGGCGGGGCACACCAGATCGAAAGCCACGCGGGGCGTGTGTTGCGTGCCGGCGTCGATCGCGAACGGCTCGAGAGGCACGCCCCGCCCGTCGTCGGCCAGCACCGCCGACCGCACCTCGTATCGCGACCCGTTGGGCTTAATCGGGGCGTCGGGGCTGTGGCCGATCTCGAACCGGACGAGAAGGGGGGTGAGTTCTTCGCTCATGATGTCGTGACCTTGGGTAAAACGGTAAAAGGAGCGCCCAGGATGGAACCCGGACGCCCCCTCTCAGGATCAAGCTGCTTCGGTCGGCCGACGTTTGGACCGACCGGTCTTGGATGTCCGCGTTTCCTCAGGATTGACGGACGACCTTGCCGATCGACGACCCCGACACACCGGGCGCCAAACTCTTCGTCGAGCATGGTCAGGATGTCGTTGATGTGGTCCATGGACGATCAGCAAAGGGAACGCCGGCGGCCTCGATTGGGAGGCCGCAGACGGAAGGCGTGGAGAGGTAGGCTTAGCTGTGGACTAACTGGGTGTCGCCGTCGGCGGCGCTGGTTGCGGCCTGCTGCTGGAGATAGATCTTGGTCAGCTCGGGGCCGTTTTGCAGCAAGAAGGTGCGGGTGTCGCCGTCGGCGATGGCTTGCGTTGCGGACTTGCCGGCGAACGGGCTCGTGCTCTTCGCGGCCGCCCGGACCATCTGATTGACCTTGGCGTGTTCGTCGGCGTGCGAGTTGTACGAGCCGACCCGGATGCCGTTCGCCCGCATGTAATCGAGCGTCTGTGTGACGACTCGTTCGCCGCGTGCTTCCAGCTCTCGCCGGAGTTGTTCGACGCTGGTGATGTCGCCTTTCTCGTACTGCTCGGCGATCTCGGGGATGTCGACCTGAGCAACCTGAGCGGCTTGGTGGGCGACGAAGTTCCAGATGTAGTCCATCGCCTTGGCGGCCTGAGCGGACTGGGCCGCTTCGAGGTCGGCCTTGGCCTTCTTGGACAGGCGGGTGAGGAACGGCACCAACAGCGTGGCGACCGCGGTAACGGCCACGGGGATCAGGGCGTCGAGCGCCCCGAGAAATCCGGTGGCGGCCGGCGCGGTGTCGGCGGCGAGGGTCAGGAACGTAGCGGTCAGCATGGGGCGGCTCCAAAAGAAGGAAGGGGTTTGAACGCGTTGACCCGCGGCGAAAAAATTTCGCGGGGGTCGTGTTGCAGGTTCCTTCTTTCGGACGCCCTGAGTTCAGAGAATGTGGTTATCCGGTAGCCCGGTGCCGGTAAGCAAAAGACGTTTGCTTCACGCCGCCGCCGAAACGCAGTACACCGCCCAAGCCCGGTCCATGTCCTCGTTCTCGTGGACGTAGACCCAACGCCGCGGACCGACCGACTCCTTCACCGCCCGGATGTACGGATCGGTCGCCACGAACTGTCGGCTGTCCCAGCGGTAGGCTTCTCCGACGGTGAGACCCAGCACCCTCGACGGGACGTCGACGTTGCCAGACGTGACCTCTTCGATGCCGGCAGCAAACGCTTTGTTCAACTCGCCTTGATCGATGTAGCTCGAGAGCCGCAACGCAACGGGCACGCCGTAGGTATTCCATTCGAGCGCCGCTTCGGCCGCGTCGAGGAGGCACGTCTCGTCTGGTGTGACCTTCATGCGCACCATGACCAGGCGGTGATACTCGTCCGGCATCAACAGACCTTTACGTTTGAGCAGCTCCGGTGTGGCAAAGCCCCCGTCAGGCAAGTCACACTCCAACAGAACGGGCCCCGTCGTGTCTGCGACTTCATCGAACTGAGCAACCGTGAACCGAGGCGTCGACGCTACCGGTGGAGCAGCACAGGCTTGCATCGAAGGATTCCGTCCCCGGTCTGGGTCCTGGCACGAAGTCTGGCAACTAGCCTCATCTCGTGAATCATGGCGGTCCATAGTCGGTCTCCGTGGTGTTTCAGACGCCTCTCCGTTCCCCGGGCCTGAATTCTCCCTCATCTCTGGACCGTGCGGATCGAAAGGTTAGTTTGGATTCTTGGTTTTATCAAGTGTCTAACATGGTGGAATCCCCCTAAATCTTCGATTTGTCCGCTCGATAGCGTTTCCCAGGGCGTCCGAGCGTTTTTGAAAGGGGTTTAAGGGCGTTTTTCTGCGACAAATTTTCAAGTCGCTAGAGCAGGAGCCGATCGCATGGTCGGATTATCCACTTCCCACAACGGCCCTGCGTTTGTGAAACAGGTGAAGATTTCTTCGTATGCAGCGGAGAATTCTTCATTACAATTACCAAACAGCAACGCGAGTGCGAAGAGAACTCGGCGATGGCGCCTCGGGCCTGTGTGGTCTAACCAGAGCCTCCCATTGCCGTGAATTGTCTGCCGTCCGTGACCTAAGAGAAGGCGGCCTCCCATCCCGTGCCGGCGTTGGGTCTACGCCGACAAGTAAGGCCCGGTTCGGTAGACAGGATAGGCCCAAAAGACCCACGACTATCAAGCCGGCCCCCGAAATTTTTAGATTCGCGAATTACGGCACCCAAAGCCTCATCTCTGTTGGGTGCCGGCGTCGCTATCGCCCGCAAAGGACCCACGACTAAGCGTTTGGGTCCCCCGGATTTTTCAGAATCCGCCCGCCCCGAGTTGCGACCGGACCCTGACACACTCACGGCGAGCTCTCGCTGAGACCAGGCACGTCAGGACCCAGCACTAGGACCTGCGTTGCATGCCGGTGTGCCCTATGCCCTGGGGCGGGGCGGCGTCGCGGGGGAAAGCGGAAGCCCCCCGGGGGTGCCAGATTCCGTGGGG
>JBCDCH010000103.1 GCA_039182125.1 Planctomycetota bacterium | reverse complement strand
GCCGAAGAACGCCGGCTTTTGCTCGTTGATCGCCTGATTGATCAGCGCCTGTGCCTGGTCGAGGGCTTCGGTCGCCTTCTGGGTGTTGAACGGCAGGTAGGTCGCACCGACGGTTTCGAGCTCACGCAGGCGTTCGCCGACGTAGCCGAGGCGGTTGCGCATCTGCTGGGCCTCGGCGGTGTCGGACTTGAGCAGCGGCGTGTAGGCCTCCTTGATTCGGCGATACTCGGCCACGACGTTCGGGTAGTCGGTGAGCAGTGCGGTGGCGAACTCCGGGCGGTTCCAGAAGGTTTCCTGCCAGTTGCCGTAGCCCTGGGTGAGTTCGTTGAGCTTCTTGATGTCGGCGTCGAAGTCGCCGAACTGCGTCGTGTCGGTGCCGGCCTGCTTGGCTTCGAAGATGCGTTTGAAGACCGGCTGGGTAGCGTCGATGCGGGCCGCGACATCCTGGAACCGCTTGATCTGCTCCTGCACGAGCGGGTGGTCGCCGGGCAGCTTGGCGACGCCGTCGGCGGCGAAGCCGGCCTTGCGAACCGCGTCGTTGTAGGCGTTGGCGTACTTATTGAGCTCCGCGTCGGGGACCGTGACCGGGTCGGCGTTCTCCCACTGCGCGACCCACGCCTCCATCGCGTCGGCCTTGGCCTCCAGGTCACGGATGTTGAACTTCAGACCGTCCAGATCGGCGCGGTACTTGTACTCGATCTGTTGTCCCCAGGCCGAGGCGGGAACGAGTAGGCAGAGCAGCATCAGCAACGCGGTGGCGGGTCGATTGGACATAACTGCATAGGTTGCCCGGTTCACGGTTCTCATGCAACCGGAACCGTTGCCCAATCGCCATTCCGAAGCGCTACCCTCGCGGCTCGCATGGATAAGCCACCCCGGCCCATCTCGCCGCCACCGACCGAGACCGAGCGGGCGCTGCGCACCGTGACGTTTGCCTGGCTCTTCGGCAGCGTTTACTTCACGGCCATCGCCGGCGCGCCGTTGACGAAGTACGCCGATTGGCTCGGGGCGACGGAGTTCACGTTCGGGTTGCTCTCGGCGCTGCCGTTCATGGCGTCGTTGTTGTCGCTGCCGGCGGCGGTGCTGACGGACAAGACCGGGCAGCGTAAAGCGATTTTTGTCGGGGCGTTTCTGATCCAGCGGCTGGTTTGGATCGGGATCGCGGTCGTGCCAGTGCTGGCTTGGCAATGGTCGGGGCCGTCGGCAGGGTTGATCGCGTTCCTGGTGCTTTTCGGTGCGGCCCACGCGGTCGGTGCGCTGGGCGGGCCGGCATACATGAGTTGGATGTCCAACGTCGTGCCCCGGCGTGTACGAGGACGGTACTTCGCCAACCGGCGCCGCATCGGGATCTTCACGGCGTTGCCAACGGCACTGGTCGTCGGCTACGTCATGGACCGGTATGGCAATGCCGACGCGGCGGGCGTGCCGTGGCCGATCGTGGCGATCTTCGCGTGCGCCGCCGTCGCCGGGCTGGTGGACATCCTTCTGTTCCTGCGTGTGCCACACGAGGTGCCGACCCGCGAGGCGAAGACGCCGGGGCTCGCCTCGCTCAAGGCGCCGCTGGTCGACGGAAAGTTCCTACGGTTCGCGGCATTCGTGGCGGTGCTCACGATGAGCGCCGCGCCGGTGCCGCAGTTCGTGAACCTGATGCTCGTGCGCGAACTGGAACTCAAGAGCCTGGCGATCCAGACGATGTTGTTGGTGATGCCGATGGTGTCGCAGATGTGGAGCTTCAATGCATGGGGGCGTGCAGTGGACCGGTTCGGCAAGAAGCCGGTGATGGCTGCGGCGATGGCGGGGATCATCCCGGTCGCGGGCGGGTGGGCGATCGTCGCGCTCAACAGCGGCAACGGCAGCCCGCTCTGGGCGGTCGCCGCGATCGGCTTCGTCACCAGCTTCATGGGCGGGATCTTCTGGTCGGGCATCGAGGTGGCCAACACCAACTACGTACTGGAGATGGTCGGCAGCCGACGCGACGGCTCGGGCTACGCGGCGGTCAACGGCGTCATCGTGAACGTCGCCGGCGCGCTCGGCGGGCTTGGTTTCGGTGTGCTCGCCACGGCCACGCGGGATTGGCAGATCGCTACGCCGCTCGGCATCGTCACCACCCTTGCGGTCGTCATGCTCACGAGCATGGGTCTGCGGATTGTCGCGGCGGTCGTGTTCCTGCCGTTTGTCGCGGCGGAGGGTGGTCTTCGGACGCGCGTCGCCGCCCGGGAGACGCTCCGGTTCGTCGGGAGCAACCTGTACAACAACGCGCAGTCGGCCATGTTCCTGCCGTTGCGTGTCGGCCGAAGTCGCCTGCGTGAGACGAGTCGCATCGTGCGTCGTGTGGCAAAGCGTCGCAGGTGACATCGCTTTCATGGCGACTACGTTCCCGGCCCATGAAACAACGCGCCTTCACCCTCGTCGAACTCCTCGTCGTCATCGGCATCATCGCATTGCTGATCGCGATACTGCTGCCTTCTCTCGGGACGGCCCGTGCCCAGGCCAACAGCGTCAAGTGCCTGGCCCAGATGCGTGAGATCGCACTCGGGCTGCACAGCTATGCCTTGTTCGACAAGACCAACCGTTACCCGGACGCCGCGATGCGGATGATGGGCGACGGCATGGATGATGACATGGGCGGCGACGGCATGGGCGGGGGAATGGTAATGAGCCAGTCGTGGATCGTGACCCTTTCCGAGAGCAGTTACCTCGACGCCGACAGTGAGGTGTATCGCTGCCCGGTGGATGTCGGGCCGGGCTGGGATACGGGAACGCGCACGACCAGCTTCGGCATCAACGCTTACTTCACCAGCAACCACCCGCCGTACGGCGGGTTGAAGTTTGCCCAGATCCAAAACGCCAGCCAAGTCGTGACGGTCGCCGAGCTGCTCGACACGCGTGACCGGGATCACGTCATGCCGATGTTCTGGGGCAACCCCGACCCGATCGTGAGTGGGATGATGACCAACATGGCCCGCAGCAGAGGCGAAGTCGGCGACGATCTCGAGCCGGCCAGCGTGGCGAAAGAGCGCCACCTACGCAAAGCCAACTACGTCTTCGCCGACGGCCACGCAGCCACCCACACCTTCGGTGAAACCTGGGACCAACCCGTCGGCGAGGCCCGAGTGATCGACTGGTACGACCCGAAGTTCGGCGAGTGAGGGTCAGTCACCATCTTTCTCGGTCTGCACGTCGATGAGCGGTTTCTTGATCACCGGTTGGAGGGATTCGATGAGTTCGATGAACTCGGCTATATCCGCGCTTGTTCGGTTGGCCGGCAACAACTCGTTGGGAATGGCGATCCTCTGAATCTGGCCGTTTTCGCGTTCGATCGAGAGTTGAGTGTTGTTGCCCGAAGTGCTGACGACAACGAACGGTGGTGATGTAACGGTAACAGTCGAACCGCCTGGTACTGTGGCTTTGATGACAAATGTACGAATCTGTGGTAGTGGCTTAAATGGCGGAGGCGGGGTGACTAGCACGCCGATCAGATTGTCGACGGTCACGTTAGGGTCGAGTGTGGCTCCATTAGGTACTTTAGTGTTGGATACCACTCCATTCGATACTTCATACAGCTCGACATTTGTTACAGCAGGATTCGCTGGGATGCTTTCGGCCTTGAACATGACCAATCGCGGTTGTGATGCATCCGATGTGGGTACTAGCAGCGCAGGGGGCGTAACTTGGATGATCTTGGGACTTTTCGACGTCTTGGCGGGTTGAAGGAAAGGGCCGATCGAGATTGAGCTTTCGTCGAAGCCTAGAACTGAAGCGAGCGAATCTGCTTCGGCGCGAAGGTGATTGATCGCAAGTTTAGAGGCTTCATCAGATTTTGTGCCATTTTCCGCTTCTTCTCCTGGATCTTCTTCTTCTAGTTCGAGGATATCGCGAGCGCGGCCTACCAAGTACGCATTTCTAGTCCGGCGTTGAACGTGATGGAGCGGCTTAGTGAACTGGTGGGCAAACTGGGACTCGCCATTAAGCCCCAGCGATCGCCAGCTATGTCTTTGGCGGAGATTGAACGTCAGGTCGCGGCGGAGAACACGTGTTGACGCCTCCCGCGATAAGTCATAAAGCTTTTGTGTACTGACTCGAAGAAAGCTGGACGATGTGGGGTAACTTTTTTCTTGAAAGAATTGTACAGTATCCTTCTGCAACAGTGGGTCAGCAAAAATCCCAGGGACTGGTCCGCCGTCATGGTAAAATTGCCGGGCAAGACTGGCAAGTGATTCCGATTCGGCGGGTGAATTTTCAACCTTAGAAAAAAAATCGTCTATTGCCGAGTTCTGTTTATCACTGGTAAAGTTTGCGAAATCTGGTTTGACTGAACCTGGCCGGGCCGGGTCAGCAACTTTGGGAACGTGGAAGTTCAGCACGATGGCAAGGGCTGTAACTGCGTCGTCTGCGGCCAGTTTGCGGACATCGTTGTTGGCGTGTATCGCCTCAACGTCGACATTGATGACCGCAAGCGCGGGAAATGTAACGGCGTCGAGTCGGAAGCCGCTGCGGGGTTTGCCATTTCCAGGACGAATATTTGCATCGAAGCCTGGGCGAAAATCATATCCAAAATTGGTTCCCGTGGAAAAACTTGTCACTTTGGCGAAGCTGCTCGCGCTGGCCGATTGATTTCCAAGGCGCTCGGCAAAGTTCGCAAAAACCTCACCGGTGCCAGCGGCACCGCCGTAGGCAAGTGCCGCTGCTAACTCGAAGTACTCGCTACGGGCGCTTCGCAGGTCTGCGTGCTGGGCTTCAAAAGCAGGATAGACGGCTGTGATCGTGACAAACTCCGCCAAATCCTCACTGTCTTTCCCGTCGAGCTGTAACTTGAGTTGGACATCAACCCTGCCAGCGTAACCGCCATGTGCAGTCCGCCACCCTGGGTTGCAGTTGACCGTGAAGATCATGTACCGAGTGGAAACGAACTCGTCGTTCGGTTTCGACAACGCAGAGTGCAGTCCCAACTCGAATCGACTGCTGGCCGCGACACGGATGTTGTTCCGTAGGGTCGTTCCCACGTCGGCGAGCGAGGGCTGTGTCGTTGGCCCCAACCGATCGGCAGCTGAGGGTCTGGTAGACGGCGCTGCCGAACCGAGCGCGGGTAGCGCGACTCCGGTTTCAGATACACGTGCTTCGAGACCCGCGATCAATGCTCGTGCCAACGAGTCAGCGGCCGAGACTTCTCGTTGACCAGCCGCATCGAGTAGCTGCTGATCGGATATATCCGGAGCGAACTCAAAGCGGTCGCTTGGTCGTTCAAGTTTTGGTCCCGAAACGCTGACGGTCCCCCATTGATTCACTGATTCGGAGACCTCGTTCAGATGATCTGCGGCTGTATCGATGTCGCCCCAACCGAATCGCTTGTGCTTCTCAATCGTTGGCGGGAAAACTTCGCTAGAGCTGCAGCCGAACGAAGAGCAGGCAAAAGTAGCTATGGCGATTGTAAAGAGAAGAAACGATTGCGCAGTGGCGCGACTAGTGATGAATGTCATGAGCCCCTTTGAAAAGACTGTGCGAAAGTACCTACATATTTTGGTTCGTCAAATATTTAGCATGCTTATCCACATGCCCAAACAGGTAGATATTGTCACTCTCTCACAATGAACCGGCTCTTGGCCTGCTGTTTGACGTAGGTCTTCTGCGTGTCGAGTACGTGGCCGTTGTCGGTGGGTTTGCCGTGGGTGCTGAGCCAGCGTTGGCTGCGGGAGAAGTGGCGGTCGAAGTCGTCAACGGTCATCGGGGCGGCGAAGTAGGTGTCGCGGCGTAGGGGCATGAGCCGGGCCAGGGGTGTGCCCTTGGCGATGGTGATGGCCTCGTGTCGGCGGTCGAGTTCGAGGACGACGTGCCAGGGGTGGGCTGTCGGATACCAGTCCGGCTCGACCAGCGCCGGAATCGTCCGCCACGCCCGATCCGCCAGTGGCTTGCCACGCCACGGCACGTCGCAGAACAACAGTGTCTCGTTCGGGGCGGTCTCGAGAAACAAGAACGTCGAGAGCTTCACCTGGTCCCGCACGCTCGGCCAGACGTCGTCGGTGATCGGGTGGGGCAGTTGCTGGCCCTTGGTCCAGAACCACGCGTAGTCTTGCACGAGCGGTCGGCCTTCGGATTCCTCGTCGCCGCTCCACGCGAAGTCCGAGGCGAGGGTGACCTGATCCTCGAACTCCCAGCCGTCTTCGGTGCGGTGAAAGGTCACGTCGTAGTTGGCCAGCAGATCGAACCCGAAGGCGTTGGCCGCCCGGACCGGCGGGCATTGCTCGGGCCAGCCATGGCCGGTCGGGCGTTTGGTGTAGACGTCTTTCGCCGGCACCGGGGCGAACAGTTCGTCGCGAAACTTGTAGTAACGGAGCATCGTCCGGGAGTTTACGAACTTTCACTTCGTTTCTAACCCTGCGACTCGGCTTGGGGTTCCGTATGATGGGAGACGATGCGATACTTCGCGTTCATCCTTGCGCTGCTGCTTCTGGCACCGATGGCCAAGGCCGAGAAGGTGGTCACGATCCTGCTCGATGGGGACGTGGACCCGTACATGCAGACGATGCTCGATCGCCGGATCGATGAAGCCCGCGACCTTGGGGCCGAGCGTTTGATCGTGCGGATTGACACCTTCGGCGGTCTCGTCGACTCGGGCATGCGGATTGGCCGCACGCTCAAGCAGCTGGACATTCCCGTCACCGCTTTCGTCGATGAGAAAGCGATCAGCGCCGGTGCGATGATCGCGTTGGCCGCCGATGAGATCGTGATGGAGCCGGGCTCGTTCCTCGGCGACTCCGGCGTCGTCACGATGGGCGGGGAGATGGGCGACGTTCAGCGGGCCAAGGCCGAGTCGCTGGTTCTCGCCGAGTTCGTCGACTCCGCCGAGGAGCACGGCTACGACAAGACGCTCGTGCGCAGCTTCGTCGTGGTCGATCACGTCGTCTACTACATTGAAAACGCCGAGACCGGCGAGCGGCGGTTCGTTAACCAGGAAGATTACGACGAACTCGTCAAGGCTGATGACGCGGCTTGGGTTTAGGTGCCGGACCTCGAGCAGCCCATTGACGGCGATCGCACGTTGTTGACGGTCAACGACACGGTGGCCGAGAAGATTGGATTGAGCCAGGGCACTTTCGCCACGCCGCAGGCGTTTGCCGAGGCGCGGGGTTACGAGATCATCGCCGAACTCGAGCCGACGGCGGGCGATAGGATCGTTGCGTTTCTCTCCGGCTTCACCGCCCGTGGCATCCTTTCGACCGTCTTCCTTCTCAGTTTGTACATCGCTTTCCAAACGCCCGGCACCGGTGTGCCCGAGACCGTGGCGGCCAGTTCGTTGTTTCTCTTGTTGGGCGTGCCGTTCCTGACCGGGTATGCGCAGTGGTACGAAATCCTCGCGGTCATCCTCGGCGTCGGTTTGATTCTGGTCGAGCTGTTCGTCATCCCGGGGTTCGGCGTCGCGGGCATCACCGGCTTGTGCCTCATGCTCGCCGGACTGCTCATGACGTTCGTTCCCGATATCCGTATCCCCGTCCCCGGAACGGGCGAGGACGGAACCACACCCAGCTACTCGTTTGATATTGATTGGGCTGGCTTGCGTTACGGGTTGGCGACGCTGGTGGCGAGCATGGTCGTTTCGCTCGGACTGTGGTGGTGGCTGAGCCGGTTCTTGCCGAGCGTGCCGTATGCGAACAAGCTCATCCTTAACGATGTCGCCGGCCGGCCGAATGAGGCGACCGCATCCGGGGGCAGCTCGGCTCGTGCGTCCACGCCCGATCCGATCCTCCCGCTCGGCACCGTTGGCGAAACGGTTTCCGATCTCTACCCCGGCGGACAAGCTCGGCTCAACGATCAGGTATTCGACGTCATCTCCGATCGGGGCTTCGTCGAAAAGGGCGATCGCGTCGTCGTCCGCGAGGTCCACGGCAACCGCATTGTCGTGAGGAAGGTCTGACCCATGTCGCTCACGTTGATCATCCTGCTCTTGGTCGCCGTCGCGGCGGTGCTGGCGATTGCTGAGTTGATCCTGCCGACCGGCGGGGTGCTGGGCGTGCTCGCGGGACTGGCCGGTATCGGCGCGCTGGCGTGTTGTTTTTTCGTGGACAAATGGCTGGGCCTCGGACTCACGGTGGCGGCGTTGGTCGTCTCGCCGTTCGTCGCCGCGGGGATGATGAAGGTGTGGGAAAAATCACCGGTCGGCAAGGCGATCATCGTGAGCGATGTCGCCGGCAAACCCACGGACTTGAATGTCCCCGTCGGTACCGTCGGCACGGCGCTCTCCGAACTACGTCCGATGGGCGAAGCGGACTTCGCCGGCGAAACCATGCAAGTGCTCAGCGAGTTCGGCAGCGTCGGCCGCGGCGAAGCCGTCCGCGTCGTCGGCTTCGATGGCGTCGTCGCCAAGGTCCGTCCGCTGCGCGAGGAGGCGGCCGTCAACGGCTGACCCTCGTGATCGCCGACTTGGCCATCATCACGCCGACGCAGCGCTGGTTGATTGGATTGATCCCGCTGTTGTTGGTGTTCTGGTTCCTGTTCCCTGCGTTGGGGTTGTACATCCAAGCCCGCGTGAGCGGCGCGCCGATCGGCTCCTTCGGAATTGTCGGGCTATATCTTCGTAAGGCCAAACCACGCACCGTCGTGACAGCGCTGATTCAATCCACGCGTGCCGGGCTCGACATTCCGTGCAGGGACATGGAGATACAGGTCCTCGCCGGCGGTGATTTGATGGCCTGCGTCAACAGTCTCATCGCCGCCAAGCATGGGGGCATGCCATTGACGTGGGACCATGTCTCGGCGGCCGATCTTGTCGGCAAACCGGTGTTCCTGCTGGTTACGGCCGAGATTGAAACCGGGCGGCTCGACCCGAGTGTCCTGGCCATCGGTCCTAAGGCAAGGCCCGTCGAAGCTGCGGGCTTCTGAAACCCGAACTCGATTCCACTGATTCACGAACTGTCACCGCTTCTCCTACCATGTCCATCATGCTCCCCACACTTGCGTCATCCCTCTTCTCGGGCCCGATCTTCTGGGTCGTCCTGTTGGTCGTTGCGGTGATCCTGTTGGTGATCTTCGCGCTGCTGTTCAACTTCATCGGACTGTACGTCCAGGCGTTCGTCTCCGGTGCGAAGGTGAGCATCTTCGAGCTCATCGGGATGCGGCTGCGAAAGGTCAACCCACGCACGATCGTCACCGCCCGCATTCAGTCGGCCCGCGCGGGCCTGAATGTGAGCCAGAGCCAAATGGAGTCGCACGTCCTGGCCGGCGGTAACCTGATGCGGACGATCAACGCGATGATCGCCGCGAGCAAGGCGAACATCGAGCTGCCGTGGGACAACGCGACGGCGATCGACCTGGCAGGCCGTGACATCTTCGACGCGATCCGCACCTCGGTCGACCCGAAGGTCATCGACGTGCCCAGTGCCGAGATGGGTACTCGTACACTCGACGCCGTCGCCGCCGACGGGATTCAGCTCAAGGTCAAAGCCCGCGTCACCGTCCGCACGAACATCAAGCGTCTCGTCGGCGGTGCGACCGAGGAAACCATCGTCGCCCGTGTCGGTGAGGGCATCGTCAGTTCCATCGGCTCGGCCGACGATCACAAGGCGGTGCTCAAGAACCCGGACGTCGTGTCCAAGGCCGTGCTCGCCAAGGGTCTCGACGCGAACACGGCGTTCGAGATTCTCTCGATCGACATCGCCGACGTGAGCGTCGGTGAGAACATCGGCGCGAAGCTGCAGGCCGACCAGGCCGAGGCGGACAAGCGTCGCTTCCAGGCCGAGGCCGAGCAGCGTCGTGCGATGGCCGTCGCGCAGGAACAGGAGAACATCGCGAAGGTCGCCGAGAACCGCGCGTTGGTGGTGCTCGCCGAGGCCGAGGTGCCCAAGGCCATGGCCGCGGCGTTCCGCGACGGCAACCTGGGCATCATGGACTATTACAAGATGCGCAACGTCGAGGCCGACACCGCGATGCGCACCAGCATCGCCGGCGAGGACGAGAACAAGTCGTGATCGGTCGGTTTGGGCCGATTGTGACGCGCACGCAGCGCTGTCATCGGCGATATTCTCGGACGTTTCTGTCGCGCAACGCTGCGTGGCGCGGCGTCGAATCCCAAGGCGCGGGACGATTCCATGGATGAGTCACATCTCCCAAATGACGGTGTCGTCCCAGCGGCGCGGTTGGCTCGAGTGGCTGACCTTCGGCCTGCTGGGTCGAACCCGGTCGCGCGTTCGGCATCGCCGCAACCTCGGCTCGACCAAGAGCCAAGCCCGACGCAAGGCCGGCAACACGATGTACGAACTGATGAAGAAGGGCACCGCGTCGTCCCAGTGACGTTGTACTCCTTCGCACCGATGTTCGTGCCGGTGTTGGCCTTGGGGAGTCTGATCGAGGCCATCAGTGGGCTGATCATTCCGATCATCTTCGTGCTGATCTGGATCGTCAGCGCGATCGCCAATCAAGTGGCGAAAGCAAACAGGCGCGCTGCCGAGGACGATCCCGAGCGTGAGGCCCAACTTCGCGAGCGGCGTCGGCGAATGGAAGAGGCCCTTGGGCTGCCGCCGGGTTCGGTTCGTGGCCCGGGTGACGACGATGAGCCGCAGGCGGAGTCACCTCACGAATCGGTGATGCCCATTGCCGGCGGTCGGGTGGCGGTGCCGGAGATGCAGCGTCTGCGGATGGAGCCGTCCCCGCGACGTCAGCCCGAACCCGTACGTCCGCCGCGCCCCCAAGCACCGCGTCCAACTCCGCCGCCGATTCAGCAAGCTCCCAGACGCCCGGCCGGGACCGATGCACCGGTGAAGACGGGCGAGATCGGCGACACGGAAATCGTTGACGCCATCGGCCTGTCACAAAAAAGCGAGAAGAAACGCCGACACCCGGTCGCTGATCTCTTGCGGAATCCCGAGTCGGTCAAGCAGGTCATTGCGGCCCGGGCCGTGCTGGATCGTCCGGAGTGGTAACCGTCGTTCATCCGGTTCGAGCGTTTGCTTGTCCGGCGGAATGCCGATGCCTATTCTGCTTTCCCTCGCCCGGGTGGCGGAATTGGCAGACGCGCTACTTTGAGGTGGTAGTCCACTTAATTGTGGGTGCTGGTTCGAATCCAGTCCCGGGCACTTTCAAACGCCGCGACCGACTCGGTCGCGGCGTTTTGCATGGGCGTACCGTTAGCCCATGGCCGAGCCGTCGAAAGTCTGTGTCGTCTGCGGCCGAGAGATCACTTGGCGTAAGAAATGGGCGCGGGACTGGG
>JBCDCH010000102.1 GCA_039182125.1 Planctomycetota bacterium | reverse complement strand
GTCCGCCTTGCCTGCCCCCGCTTCGCTCCCGTGGCGACTTGCGTTATCCTGCCCCGCCGCCGACCCCGTCGCCGCGGCCGCCCCGTTGAAATGAGTCCGATCGGCCCGCCCCCGCCATGCTCGTCTTCGCCCACATCGAAAAAACCGCCGGCAAGACGATGCGCAGCCTCCTGCGCCGCCGCTACGGCTCGACCCAGTGCGACCTCTACAACAGCCCCCACGCTTTGCGCGACGGCGACCTGGCCTACATCAAACGGTTCTACCCGGTCCTCCGCTGCGTCGCCGGCCACGCCTGCATGCCCGGCACGTTCATCGGCGACCTGCCCCACGCCCGGCATTTCACCTTCCTCCGCGACCCCGTCCAGCGGGCCGCCTCCGCGTATCAGTACGGCCACCACCGCGGCCGAGCCATGCCGCCGTTCGAAGCATGGGCCGCCGCCACCGCCAACTTTCAGACCCGTGCCCTGACCCGCCAGCCGCTCGGCACTGCTCACGCCGACGACGCGATCCGTCTGCTCGACGAGCACTTCGGCTTCGTCGGCCTGGTCGAACGCTTCGATGAATCGCTGATCCTCTTCAAACACTGGCTCGGCGACCCGGGCTTCCGGCTCACCTACCGCGGCGTCAACGTCGCCCCCGACAACCAGATGAAGAAGCAGATCCTCGCCGACGAAAGCAAGCGGCAGCTCCTGATCGACCTCAACCCCCACGACCTGGCCCTCTACGCCCACGTCCGCGACCGGCTCTACCCTCAGCAGCAGGCCGCGTTCGGCCCCCCGCTGCCCGACGCCTTGTCCGAATTTAAGCAGGCCCTGCAAACCACCCGCCCCTTGGCCGTCAGCCTCCCGCTCTGGACCAACCGGCTCAAGCGCAACCTCGTCTTCCGGCCCCTCTGGAAACGCCGCCTCCGGGGCCGTCCGACCGCCGCGCCCCAGTAGTCGCCGCGCCACGCCCGGCCCGGCGGCACCCCCTCCCGCCGGCCCGATCCCGCTCGCCCCGCCGGCCCACCGCGTGATGCCATTTACCCCCATCGGCGACGGCCCGACGGCGGAGGAGATCGCCGCCGGCTTCCCCGGAAAATGGCGGTAAATGCTTACAGCTTCAGGATTCCGCCGCCGCCGCCGCGAGATGAGGCAAAACTCGGACCACGGCCGCACCCGCGGAAATTTTTTTGCCACCCCCCCTTGTGAACCCCCGAAGATTGGTCTATAGTGCCGGGTTCGCGGTGTGATCGGGCCCAAAACCCCCACAACCTGACGTCACTCTGTCCCACCCTGGCCAAGCGCGAGGCAATTGATGCTGCTGAAATCTGTGCGTGACTTCTCCAAACGCGGAGATGCTCTTCCCATTCCCAACCTGGTGCGTGTGCAACAGGTCGCTTACGAAAGATTCCTCCAAGAAGAACACGCCTACGACGCCCGCGACCCCCACAAGGGGATCGAGGGCTTGTTGCGTGAGGTGTTCCCCATCGTTTCGTACGACGGGAACATGCAGCTTGAATATCTCTACTACAAGCTCGACGAAGCCCGCTACACCCCCGACGAGTGCCGGGAGCTCCGGCTGACCTACGGCATGCCGTTCCGCGTCGCGGTCCGTCTGGTCCGTAAAGACGTCGCGGAAATCCCCGAAGAAGAGATCTACCTCGGCGAAGTGCCCATCCTCATGGGCGGCGGCGAGTTCATCATCAACGGGGCCGAGCGCGTCATCGTGAACCAATTGCACCGCTCGCCGGGCGTGGACTTCTCCATCGCCTCGGCCGAGGCCGACCGGCCGCTGCACTCGGCCCGGATCATCCCTGAGCGCGGCTCGTGGATCGAGCTGGAGGTGTCTAAAAAAGACGTCCTCCAGATGCGCATCGACCAGTCGACCAAGATCCCCGCGACCACCTTCCTCCGGGCGCTCAACGAAGACTTCTCCACCACCGACGCCCTGCTCAAGACGTTCTACAACGTCGAGAAGATCAAGGTAAAAGACGCCAAGCCCGAGCACTACGTCGCCTCGCCGATCATCGACACCGACACCGGCGAAGAACTCGTCCCCCTGGGGGCGCAGATCGGCGACAACATCGAAGAGGTCCTGGGCAGCTCGCTCAAGACCATCGAGGTCATCGCGAACGCGTCGGACATGTTGATCCTCAACACCATCGCCGACGAGAAGCAGGCCCACCTGCCCGACGACCTCGACGTGACCGAGCACGAGGCCGCGCTGCTGGCCCTCTACGCCCGCCTCCGCCCCGGCAACCCGCCGCAGGTCGACAAAGCCCGCGACCTCTTCGAAGAAAAATTCTACGACGAGAACCGCTACCGCCTGGGCAAGGTCGGCCGGTTCCGCATCAACCGCAAATTCGATATGGACGTCCCCGAAGACGTCATGCGTATCCGGGCCGAGGACTTCCTCGAAGTCATCAAGTACATGCTTGACCTGCGGAACAACCGCAACAAAGCCCACATCGACGACATCGACCACCTGGGCAACCGCCGCCTGCGAACCCTCGACGAACTCGCCGTCGAAGAGCTCCGCAAAGGCTTCCTTAAGCTCCGCCGCACCGTCCAGGAGCGGATGTCGGTCAAGGACCCCGACGAGCTGGCGAAGGTCGCCGACCTGATCAATTCCAAGTCGATCAGCAGCGCGATCGACCACTTCTTCGGCCGCGGCGAGCTGTCGCAGGTCGTCGACCAGACCAACCCGCTGTCGCAGCTGACCCACGAACGCCGGCTCTCGGCCCTCGGCCCCGGCGGGCTGAACCGTAAGCGGGCCGGCTTCGAGGTCCGCGACGTCCACATCTCTCACTACGGCCGCATCTGCCCGATCGAAACCCCGGAAGGGACCAACATCGGCCTGATCGCTTCGCTGGGCCTCTACTCCCGCATCGACGACTACGGCTTCCTCCAGACGCCCTACCGCGCGGTCGAAAACAACAAGGTCCAGGACGAAGTCGTCTACCTCCGCGCCGACGAAGAGATGAAGCTCACCCTCGGCCCGACCGACGCCATCGACGAAGACGGCAAGATCATCGCCGGCAACGTCCTGGCCCGCGTCGACGGCGACCTCGCCCAGGTCGGCTCCAATAGCCTCGACTACATCGACATCAGCCCCAAGCAGATCGTCGGCGTCTCCGCCGCCATGATCCCTTTCCTCGAGCACGACGACGCCAACCGCGCCCTGATGGGCTCCAACATGCAGCGCCAGGCCGTGCCGCTCATCATCACCGAGCCCTCCTACGTGGCCACCGGGATGGAAAAGGAGATCCCCAAATACTCCGGTATGGTCGTCCGCGCCAAGCGCCCCGGCACCGTGACCTACGTCGACGCCCTCAAGATCGTCGTCGACAACGCCGACGAGTACGAACTCCGCAAGTTCGTCGGCCTCAATGAACGCACCTGCCAGAACCAAAAGCCCATCGTCCGCCTCGGTGAAAAAGTCAAAAAAGACCAGATCATCGCCGACGGTGCCGCCACCCACCAGGGCGAGCTCTCGCTGGGCAAGTCGGTCATGGTCGCGTTCAACACCTTCGACGGCTACAACTTCGAAGACGCGATCGTCATCTCCGAACGCCTCGTGAAGGAAGACGTCTTCACCTCGATCCATATCGAAGACTTCGACGTCGAAATCCGCGAGACCAAGCTCGGCCGGGAGGAGTTCACCCGCGACATCCCTAACGTCTCCGAGAAGATGCTCTCCATGCTCGACGACCAGGGCGTCATCCGCATCGGCGCCCGCGTGCAGCCCGGCGACATCCTGGTGGGTAAAGTCTCGCCCAAGAGCAAGTCCGAGCTGACCCCGGAAGAAAAACTCCTCCACGCCATCTTCGGCCGCGCCGGTGAAGACGTGAAAAACGACTCGCTCGAAGTGCCCGCCGGCACCGAAGGTATCGTCATCGGGGCCAAGCGGTTCTCCCGCCGGATGCACCTCAACGACGACCAGAAAAAAGCCCTCCGCCGCGAGATGCGCGAGTACGAGCAGGAGATGGACGAACGGGCCGTGACCCTCTTCCGCGAGTTCGTCGAACAAGTCAACGAGCTTACCGGCACGCAGATGGTCGACCCGTCCACCCGCCAGAAGGTCGCCCAGTCTGACATCACCGAGGTCGTCACCGAGCAGATCAACGACTTCAACCTCAAGTGGGTCAAGGGCAACAAAGAGATCAAAGAGCAGGCCGAGCAGCTCTACCAACAGTTCTGGCCCCGCATCCAGGCCCTGGAAAAAGAAAAACAGCGCCGCCTCGCCCACATGAAGCGCGGCGACGAGCTCCCCTCGGGCGTCCTCGAGATGGTCAAGGTCTACCTCGCCACCAAGCGGCCGCTCTCGGTCGGCGACAAGATGGCCGGCCGCCACGGCAACAAGGGCGTGATCGCCCGGATCGTCCCGATCGAAGACATGCCGTTCCTCGACGACGGCACGCCGGTCGACGTCCTGCTCAACCCCCTGGGCGTGCCCTCCCGCATGAACGTCGGGCAGATCCTCGAGACCCACCTCGGCTGGGCGTGTCAGGTGCTCGGCTTCCAGGCCGTCACCCCCGTCTTCGATGGCGCGACCGAGCAGGAGATCCACGACGTCCTCGAAGAGGCCAACACCTACATCGATAACCGTATGGAAGAGACCGGCGGCGCCCACGGCGACCGCGAACTGCTCGCCAAGATGCCCAAGGGCGCGAAGATCCAGCTCTACGACGGCCGCACCGGCGAACCGTTCGACGAGAAGACCACCGTCGGCTTCATGACCATCATCAAGCTGCACCACCTGGTCGACGACAAGATCCACGCCCGCGCCACCGGCCCCTACTCCCTCATCACCCAGCAGCCGCTCGGCGGCAAGGCCCGCACCGGCGGCCAACGCTTCGGCGAGATGGAAGTCTGGGCCCTCGAAGCCTACGGTGCCGCCTACGTCCTCCAGGAGCTCCTGACCGTGAAATCCGACGACGTCGAAGGGCGTACTAAGATCTACGAATCGATGGTCAAGGGCACCAATACCCTCGAGGCCGGGATGCCCGTCGCCTTCGACGTGCTCTGCAACGAAGTCAAGGGCCTGGGCCTGAACATCACCATCGAAAAATCCGAGTTCGAAGGCGGATCGATTTTGTAACGAGTCGCTCGCCGCTAGAGCCCGGAGCCTAGCCAGAAGCAAGCCGAACTCGTTTCCCGCTGAACGTCCGAACCTGAATGTGAACCTCCCCGCAAGCCAGAACCTCTCCGCCCCATCCTGCTCTTGCGAATAGCTAGGCTCTAGCGCCTAAAGGCTAAACAAATGGCTGAACAACTCTACGACCGCGTCAACGACTACTCCTCGGTGAAGATCAACCTCGCCTCACCCAACGACATCCGCTCGTGGTCCTTCGGGGAAGTCAAGAAGCCCGAGACGATCAACTACCGCACCTACCGCCCCGAAAAAGACGGGCTGTTCTGCGAACGCATCTTCGGCCCCGAACGCGACTACGAGTGCGCCTGCGGCAAGTACAAGGGCACCAAGTTCAAGGGCATCATCTGCGACCGCTGCGGCGTCAAAGTCACCCACAGCCGCGTCCGCCGCAAGCGCATGGGCCACATCAACCTCGCCGCGCCCATCATCCACATCTGGTTCTTCAAGGCGATCCCCTCCCACCTCGGAAACCTCCTGGGGATGAAGACCAGCGACCTCGAAAAAGTCATCTACTTCCAGGACTACGTCGTCACCGACCCCGGCGACACCCCCCTGAAAGACAAGCAGGTCCTCACCGAAGACGAGTACCGCCAGGCCATCGCCGAGTACGGCTCGGGCTTCGTCGCCATGATGGGCGCCGAGGCCGCCAAAGAGCTCCTCGAAACCATCGACCTCAACGCCCTCCAGGCCGAGCTCCGCGCCGACCTCAAGGCCACCAAGTCCAAGCAGAAAACCAAAGACCTCTCCAAGAGGCTCAAGATCGTCGAGCAGATCCGCGGCAGCGAAAACGACCCGACCTGGATGGTCATGGACGTCGTCCCGGTGATCCCGCCCGACCTCCGCCCGCTGGTCCTGCTCGAGTCCGGCAACTTCGCCACCTCCGACCTCAACGACCTCTACCGCCGGATTATCAACCGCAACAACCGGCTCAAAAAGCTGATGGACCTCAACGCTCCCGAGGTCATCATCCGTAATGAAAAGCGCATGCTTCAGCAATCGGTCGATGCGCTCTTCGACAACGGCCGGTGCCGCCGCCCTGTGCTCGGCTCGTCCAACCGCCCGCTCAAGTCGCTCACCGACATGATCAAGGGCAAGCAGGGACGGTTCCGTGAGAACCTCCTGGGCAAGCGCGTCGACTACTCCGCCCGATCCGTCATCGTCGTCGGCCCCGAGCTCAAGCTGCACCAGTGCGGCCTGCCCAAGAAGATCGCCCTCGAACTCTTCCAGCCGTTCATCATCCGCAAGCTCAAGGAGCACGGCCTGGTCGACACGATCAAGTCTGCCAAGAAGATGCTCGAACGCCGCGACCCCGAGGTCTGGGACATCCTCGAAGAGGTGATCTACCAGCACCCGGTCATGCTCAACCGCGCCCCCACCCTCCACCGCATGGGGATCCAGGCGTTCGAGCCCGTCCTCGTCGAGGGCAACGCCATCAAGATCCACCCGCTGGTCTGCGGCGGCTTCAACGCCGACTTCGACGGCGACCAGATGGCCGTCCACCTGCCCCTCTCCGTCGAAGCGCAGGCCGAAACCAGCGTGCTGATGCTCTCGCCGCACAACATCTTCAGCCCCGCCAACGGCGACCCGATCATCTCGCCGTCGCAGGACATCCTGCTCGGCGTGTACTACACCACCATGCTCCGCGGCATGCCGTCCGAAGAAATCGCCAACGAGCTGGTCACCCGCTCCGGCGAACTCTCCGACGACCAGCTCGCCGAGATGCGCAAGTACAAAGAGTTCAAGGACTCCACCGAGGCGATGCTCGCCTACGACCTCAAGAAGATCGGCATCCACGAGCCCATCGTCGTCCGCCCCGACCCCGCGAAGTACCACGGCGTGGTCAACCAAGAGCGCGGCGACGTTGAGCCCCTCCCCGAGACCGGCCGGATCATCACGTCCGTCGGCCGGCTGCTGTTTAACGACATCCTCGAACCCGGCATGCCTTTCTACAACTGCGCCCTGGGTAAAAAAGGCTGCTCCCGCGTCATCGACGACACCTACCAGTACCTCGGTCGGCCCGCGACGATCGCGCTGCTCGACAACATGAAGGCCGTCGGCTTCAAGCGGTCGACCACGTCCGGTCTGTCCTTCGGCATCACCGACCTCCGCATCCCCGCCAAGAAGCACGACCTGATCGCCGCGACCCAGAAAAAAGTCGACCGCGTCGAAAAAGCCTACGACTCCGGCGCGATCACCGACCGCGAACGCTACAACCAGCTGCTCGACCTCTGGACCCACTGCCGCGAAGAGGTCACCAAGGAGCTGCTCAAAGAGCTCAAGTCCGACCGCCGCGACGCCGAGGGCAACGAGCTGCCCACCGAGTCGGCCGACGGCGAACTCTACATCAACCCCGTCCACATCATGTCCGCCGACGCCTCGGGCGCCCGGGGCAACCAGTCCCAGATCCAGCAGCTCGCCGGCATGCGGGGCCTCATGCAGAAGCCCTCGGGCGAGATCATCGAGACCCCCATCAAGGCCAACGCCCGCGAAGGCATGCGGGTCCTCGAATACTTCTCCTCGACCCACGGTGCCCGTAAGGGCTTGGCCGACACCGCGCTCAAGACCGCCGACTCCGGCTACCTCACCCGCAAGCTCTGCGACGTCGCCCAGAACCAGTTCATCGGCGAATACGACTGCGGCAGCAAACGCGGCATCGCCAAGCGGGCGATCTACAAAGGCGAAGAAGTCGACGTGCCGCTCCGCGACCGGATCTTCGGCCGCGTCGCCCGCGAAACCATCGCCAACCCCATCACCGACGAGATCATCGTCAAAGAAAACGAACTGATCACGATGGAGGCCGCCCGCAAGATCGAAGACCTGGGCATCGACACCGTCGTCGTCCGCTCGCCGCTCACCACCGAAAGCCGCACCGGCATCTCCGTGCTCGACTACGGCATGGATCTCTCCACCGGCAAGCTCGTCGAGCCCGGCCTCGCCGTCGGCATCATCGGGGCCCAGTCCATCGGCGAGCCCGGCACGCAGCTCACCATGCGGACCTTCCACACCGGCGGCGTCGCCACCACCAGCCTGGTCGATACCTCGCACCGCGCCGCCAACGCCGGCGTCGTCGAGCTCCGCGACTGTAACGAGGTCCCCGTCCAGGACGACGAGGGCCACGACGTCCTGGTCGCACTCAAGCGCAACGGCGAAGTCGCCATCCTCGACGACAAGGGCCGTGAACTCGAAAAGTATAAAGTCCCCTACGGCGCCTACATCCGGGCCGACCCCGGCCAAAAAGTCAAAAAGGGCACCGTCCTCGTGACCTGGGACCCGCACCGCTCGGCGATCCTCGCCGAGAAAGCCGGCGTCGTCCGGTTCGAGGACATCGTCGTCGGCCAGACCGTCCGCCCCGAGAAAGCCCAGGGCCAGGCCGAAGAACAGCTCGTGGTCATCGAGCACAAGGGCGAGATGCACCCGCGGATCGTCATCGACGACCCCAACGGCAACATCCTCGACTTCCACTACCTCCCCGCCAAAGCCCGCATCGACGTGACCGAAGGCCTCAAGATCGAAGCCGGCCACATGCTCGCCCGCCAGCCCCGCGAAGCCACCAGCTCCGCGGATATCGTCGGCGGCCTCCCCCGGGTCACCGAGATCTTCGAGGCCCGTAAGCCCAAGGACGCCGCGGTCATGGCTGAGATGACCGGCACCGTCGAGCTCCGCAGCGACAAACGCAAGGGCAAGATGACCGTCATCGTCCGGTCCGATTCGGGCCTCGAAGTCGATCACCACGTCCCGCAGGACCGTCACCTGCTCGTCCACTCCGGCGACCACGTCGAAGCCGGCGACCCGATCATCGACGGCCCCCTCGTCCCCCAGGACATCCTGCGGATCAAGGGCGAAGAAGCCCTCTATAACTACCTGCTCGAAGAGGTGCAGAACGTCTACCGCGCCCAGGGTGTGCCGATCAACGACAAGCACATCGAAGTCATCGTCGCCCAGATGCTCCGTAAAACCCGCGTCGATAACCCCGGCGACACCGACCTCTTGCCCAACGAAGTCGTCGATAAGTTTCGCTTCCGCGAAGCGAACGAAAAGATCGCCGGCTGCGGCAAGGTGAAAGAGCCCGGCGACTCGTCGCTGGTCGTCGGCACCATCGTCACCAAGGCCGAGCTCAAGGAAGTCAACGCCAAGCTCGAGGCCGACGGCAAAGCCACCGCCTCGGCCAGCAAATGTCGCCCCGCGACCGGGACGATCCTGCTGCTGGGGATCACCAAGGCCGCGCTCCAGTCCGAGTCGTTCCTCTCCGGGGCGTCGTTCCAGGAAACCACCAAGGTCCTCACCGAAGCCGCCCTCGCCGGCAAGTCCGACGACCTGGTCGGCCTCAAGGAAAACGTGCTCCTAGGCCACCTGATCCCGGTCGGCACCGGCTTCCGCGAGTACCAGAATATGAACGTGGTCAAGCTCGCCGAGCCCCCCGCGCAGGAAGCCCTGTCCGTCGAAGAAGAGATCGAGCAGGCCGCGATGGTCGCCGAGGCCGCCGGTGCCGAATCCCCCGAAGAGATCACCACCACCGTCGGCGACAGCCGGCTGGTCGCCGAACTCCTGGGCGAAGACACCACCGGCAAGAGCTGAAAGGCTTGCTTAAAAACCAAACCCCACCCGGCCCCGCGCTCACCCGCGGGGCCGTTTTGTTTCCGTCGCGATGATGCCCACGGCGTACCATCGCCCAGCCAAACCCTCAGGCCGCACCCGATGAACAGGCCGAAGCGCGTTTGCGTACTATGATAAACAGGGGTTTTGTAGATTCGCCCCGATCATTTTTCAGAGATAAATCAAGGAGGTTTGCCATGTCGGGCTACGACGAGCGGAAACAGGCGATGGAAACACGGATGGCGCAGGACAGCGAGCTGCGGTTCAAAGTCACGAACCGCCGAAACCGGCTGCTCGGCGATTGGGCCGCCGAGAAGCTCGGGCGGAAAGGCGACGAGGCGGTCGCCTACGCGAAAACCGTGGTCTTGGCCGACTTCGAAGAGCCGGGAGACGCCGACGTGATCCGTAAGGTCGCGGCCGATTTCGCGGAAGCGGGCCTGCCGGTGACCGAACAAGAGATCCGCCAGGAACTCGCCCGGCTGCAACCGCAGGCCCAGCAGCAGGTCATGCAGGAAACCTGAATCGGCCGCCCCCCTTATTCCGCAAGATCCACGAAAAACGCCCACGCGGCTTCGCGTGGGCGTTTTCGTGATCGGTGGGGCGGCGCGGGCAGGCCGCACGCCGGCCGCGTTTACTTGAGCTGCTGCCAGTAGCTGGCGGGCATGTCGAGCGCGAGCTGCAGCGCGCCGTTGGCCCCGGCGTACATCGGCTCTTCGACGACGGTGACGCTCGCGCCGCCGACGCGGTCGAGCTTGTCTTCGATCGCCTTGTTGAGCCCGTCCATCAGCCCGCCGCCGCCGGAGAGGATGATGTTCTGGCGGAGCTTATCCTGGAACTCGGGGTCGAAGCTCGAGATGAGCTTGTGGATCGACTCGACGATGGGGTCGACGAGGATGTTACAGGCCTCGCGGATCACGTCGGTCACGTCGTGCATGGTCGGCTTGCCGTCGACGGGGAACTCGGCCTCGATGGTGTCTTTCGCGGTGTGGACGTAGCCGAACTTTTCCTTGAGCCGCTTGATCATGTTGATGGTGACCTGGGCGTTTGGGAACTTCTTGTTGATCAGTTCCATGAGCTTTTTGTCGACGGCGTCGCCGGCGATGTTGAGCGAGGCCTGGTCTTCCATGCTCGGCACCGTGCCGTGCATCCGGCAGAGGTCGGTGGTGCCCGCCCCGATGTCGACGACCAGCACGTCGGAGATGCGGTCCATGCCGTACGCGACGCAGAAAGGCTCGGTGACGATCATGACCGAATCGAGGATGCCCTTGGTGCACTCGATGATCGCTTCCTTGTTTTTGCCCGAGGCTTCGGACGGCACGCCGACGACGCCGAAGAGCTGCTCGCCGCGGCCGGGTTCGACCATCTCGACGAGGTAGTTGATCAGCTCGCGGGCGGCCTCGAGGTTGCGCGAGCCGTCGGTGTCGTCCTGGATGACGCCGTCGGCCAGCGGGCGGTAGAGGTCCAGGGACAGCCGGTTATCGAGGGCGGTTTTGCCGAAGACGATCTCCTGGCCGCCCATGTGCTTGAGCGACACGGCGTCTTTGGGCCAGCCGACGTAGGACTCGACCGTCTTACGGACGCCCGAGGCCGAGGCGATGGAGGAGCGGCTGGTGCCGAGGTCGATGCCGATGTAGAGGGCGTTTTCGGCCGCGGCGCTGTCGTCTTGGGGGGCGGTGGTCGAGGCTTGGGTCATGGGTCGTTCTCCTGAACTAATAGGCTGCGATATGGTGGGGTCGCAGGGGGTGCGGGTGGGGG
>JBCDCH010000101.1 GCA_039182125.1 Planctomycetota bacterium | reverse complement strand
CTCGCGTAGGACGTGCGCGTTTCCGACTTCGCAGCGGGCGAGAATCGGCGTTTGTTCGTGCGGCACGCGTTAGCGCACGATGCATGACACGCAAGAGGTCACAGGTTCGAGCCCTGTATCGCCCACTCAAAAACCGCGATTTCGACGCATTCACCCCACGCGGGGACGACAGGGGGACGACAAGCGAACGTTTTCGCGTCGTCACTGGGGCATCACTGGGATAGCACTGGGTCATGTCTTCGCCTCCGCTACGGTGGAGTTTTCTTCTCGGATTCGCTGTTTCTCGCTGGTCGCGGTTCGGGCCGCGGCAACCACTTCCATCAACGCCTGGCCGTACCCCTCGGTCGTCGACTCGTCGGCGTGACCGAGCAGCGACTTGGCCAGTGCCCCACCGCCCAGCCCACGCATCCGTGACGCGAACGCGTGGCGCAGGCCTTGGGGTGACCATTGCTTGATCCCTGCACGACGGCACGCCCGCATCACCGCGCAGCGGTAGGCCGACGCGTCGTAGGGGCCGGTCGAGTTCCGCGGCGTGAAGATGTAGCCTTTGGTCGCCTTCGGCATCACTTCGTCCATCCAACGGCGCAGTGTCCGCTCGGCGTCGGGCAGCACCGCGATCGGTCGCGCGCGGCCGTGGTGTTCGGTCTTGTGGCTGGCCGGGGTGTACACGAGCACGCCCTGAACCGTCGCGAGGTCCTGGACGCGCATGGTCCGCACCTCGCCCGGGCGCATACCGGTCCGCCACTGCACGCGGATCATCGCGGCGACGGCTGGCTTCACCCGGCGAAGTACGGCGGCGACTTCGCGCGGTGTGGGCTCGTACACCTCGCGTCCGGCTCCGCCGTCTCGCACCGGCTTGAGTTCGAGCAGGTCGACGGCGGTGGCCTTGGTGATCCAGCCCTGCTCACGCGCGTAGACGAACACCCGGCGGATATGCGTGAGGTAGGTGTTGACCGTGTGGGCCGTGGCCTTGTCGGGTTCGTCCTGCTCCTTGCGCCTCACGCCCGGACGGTCGGCCAGCGTCTGGCGCACGGCGACAAGATCACGCAGCTCCAGCTCGTCGGCGAGTCGATCGCCGAACATCTCATCGAGCAGCGCGACGGCACCTTCGGCGACCCCGACTGTCGAAGTCGGCTTCCCGTTCTTCTGCCAACGGTCGCGGCTGGCGTTGAGGTAGGCCGCGCCGGCCACGGCGACGGTGATGCCCCCCTTGGCGAGTTCCGTCGCAGCGTCCTGGTCCCGCACCCACGACTCGTACTCGCTCACGGCAAGCGACTTCCACCGCTTCGCGTCACGCTGGTTGCTGTAGGCCGGGCCGAACCCCTTGGTCCGTGACTTCCCCTCGGCGTCGCGATAGCTCACGCGCCATTTCCAGCCCCGCGACTTGTCGTATTTCAGGGCGAGCTTGTACTTCGAGTAGCTCACGCGGCCTTGGTCTCCTTTTCCTCACGCTCCTGGCGACGCTTACGCATGACCTCCAAGTCCTGGGGCTCGGGGTACTCGGCGCGCAGGCGGATCGCGAGGTCGACCTCGGCCTTCCAGTAGTAGACGTCGTTGCCGCTGCGGTAGATACGCGGCGCGCAGACGTCACGCCGCCACTTCTGGAACGATCGCGGTGACTTGAGCCCCGCGCGTGTCGCAGCCTGGGCAGGTGTGAGTAGGTCGGGATGGCGTTCGATGTCCGGCATGTCGGTCGTCCTCTCGAAAGTCCGGGCCGCAACCGATCAAGTTGCGGCTCGGGGGTAGGGGTAAACGGTCAACTCACACAGCGATGTTGTCGCCACACACCTCGTCGATGCGGACGATGATGTCCTCGGCCTCCATGTGGACGATCGGGGCGGCGCTGATGCACCGACCGCTCGCGTCGAGCTCGACCTTGCGGCCGGATTCGCACTGGCGACACCAACCGCGCACGATCGTGCGGCCGTCGGGTTCGCGGTGAAGATCGACGGCTGCGGGTGGCAGCATGCTGTTGCATGTGGGACAGCGGTCGACGACGTTGAGCATGTTCGGTGCGCACATGGCGTACTCCGTTGGGGTGATGGCGGCTCATGCCGCGGGAAACAGACAGTCGGATTCCGGCGAGTGCTCTGCGGCTTCGCAGTCGCTCGCGTGTTTCGTGATGGGTTTGGCAACGTGCGGTTCGAAGTTGCAGAGCAGCACTTCCGGGGCAACGGCGGCGTGCGTGCTGTCCCGACGGCCCTGGCTGTGCAACGCCTTGGTCGTCGAAGCATCGACGCTCCACCAACCGGGGTACAACTGCTGGAGCCGGTCGTCGGCGTAGTAGCTCACCACGACGCGGCTGTGCTCGAACCGGCATAGCCGGGCGGCAAGTCGCTGGTGATCCTCGGGCGCAAAGTCGTGGCGGTACTTCGCTCCCTTGGCGAAGTACGGCGGGTCGACGTAGATGACTTGGCCGGCAACGTCTCCGAGCTTTTCGAGCAGATCGAGCGCGTCCTCGCTGCGGATGTCGACGCCTGCCAGCCGCTCGCCGTTCGTGCGAATCGCGTTGACAGCCGACCGCCAGCGCGTTGTCGGTGACCCCCCGCCGAGCAACGTGTACCGGCGGGCAGTGTTAACGTTGCCTTCTTCTTTGTCGGTGCCACTGAATCCGTTGAGCCCGAGCCAGCTCATCGCGTAGTACGCGGCGGCCCAGCCGACCCGATCCTCGGTGCCGCGCAGTCTGGTGAGGTCGGCCTTGGCGTCGTCGACGACGCCGTCGTACATGATGACGTTGCGGCACCGCCGGAACAGTCGCAAGCGATCACCATGATCGGACATCACGCGGGCAAGGTTCACGAGATCCCCGTGCAGGTCGTTCACGACCTCGGCGGCGACGCGAGCCTTGCGGAGCAGCACGGCCATCGACCCACCGAACGGCTCGACATAGGCGCGATGCTCACCGAGCAACTCGACGATGAGCGGCGCGAGTGTGCGCTTGCTCCCGTACCACGGGAGTAGCGCGCTGATGGGTCGGCGGGGCTTGCTCATGGCAGTAACACCTCGCGACGCGGTCAGGCGTCGCGGGGCGGGTGGAGGGTTCAGACGGAGCCGTGGTAGATCGGGACGCCTGCGGCTTCGAGGTCTTCCTCGATGGCCTGGAACGTCTCGTCATACGCCTTGGTGAGTTCACCGGGAAGCGGCGTGATCGCGAACGTCTTCTCGACCGGGTCGATCTCGACCGCGCACCTGATGAGCACGTTCTTCTCACCCGTCTGCTCGAACAACGGGAGCGAGAAGCTGACGGTGTCGGGGATGTTGCCCGTTCCCCGGAGTTCGGCCTCCACGGAGAGGCTCAACGACTCGCGGCCGTGGCCGACGGTGTTTTCCCCGTCTTTGTGGTCGACAAACTTCACCGTCTCGATCGTGGCCGCGAAGTCCGGGTTCTGGATGTAGCCGGCGAGCTGTACGCGGAGCATGCGGAGCAACTGCTTCTGATCAACGCCATCGCCCTCGTCACCGACGCCTGCAAACTGCAACGCCTTGAACGGTTCGGAAAGGTCGAGGCCGACGTCGGCGTGGTTGCGACGGTCGTTGACGTCCCGCACATAGCGGATGACCTTTTTGCCGATGAAGATCGCCGGCGAGATTGCGAGGCCAGTGATGTACTTGCTGCCGTTGTCGGTCTCGATCTCCTGATCGGCCTTGGCATCGTCGGTGACGAACTTGGCCAACGATGCGGGCGTCGCGAACGTGAGCGCGAGCGGTGGCGCATCCGCGTGGACCTTTTTCACGCCCTGCGGGTCTTGCAGGTAGTAGACGTGGTTCGGTTCGGCGGACTCTTTGAAGGTCCGGCCATGCATGGTCTGCCGACCGAGCACGGCGGCGACCGCGATGTCGTTGATGTCCTCAATGCCGTCTGTGGCGTCGAGGATGCTGTCGAGGGTGTGGGATTTCTGGAAAGCCATGATGGTCCTGTTGAGGGTGTGAAACGGGCGGCGACGCGCTACTCGGCGTCGTCCTTGAGGTCAGAGATTTCGGACTGCTTGGCGTCGTGGGCGTGCTCGATGGCGATCGCTCCAACGGTGGTGTCCTTGCCGCTGATCTGCTGCTGACGAACCTGTACGTCGAGCGTCCGCAACGGCAACGGTGGCAGGGTCGCCTTGAGTTTGAGCGACGCCTTCACCTGGTCGCAGCGTGGCGTGTGTGATGAGGTGTCGACGACCGGTACGGCCGAGATTTCGAGCACGACCTTGCGCTCCTTGTCGAGCAGCGGCATGTCTTTACAGTGCTCGACGATGCGGCGAATCTGTTGCTTGAAGTAGGCGTCGTACTCGCCGTCGTTGGCCTTGGCCAAGCTGTCGAGTGACACTTCGGCCATGTCGATCTGAACGTGGGGCATGGTGTGGGTCTCCGGTGTGGGGGTTGATGTGGATCAGACGGACGCGACCAACCGCACGGGACGGCTGGCGAGTTGTTCGGCGGTGCGCAGGTGCTCAATCGCGCTGACCAGCGCGTCGTGGGCCATCTGGTCGTTGACGGTGAGCATCCCGTAGGACGGGCGGGTGTTGATGTGCTCGGCGACGATCTCCAGCACCTCGGTCGGGCCGACGTCATGGAGCACGCCCGTGACGCGGTCGAGGTCCATCTGATTGAGCGGGCGTTGCTCGACGGCGTCCTCGTCGGTGAGCAACGCACCGGGCGAGAGCGCGAGGATCGTCTCGTCTTCCCCGCCCCACCAATCACGCTCGCGCTGGAGGTCGGCTTCGCCCCGCTCGGCAACGCGGCCGAGCTTGCTGCCGATGGCGAGGCCCAGCGTGACGCTGATGGCGGCGGTGATGAGAATGGTCTCCAACATGGCGCAGGTACTCCGTGCGCGGCACGTCGGCCGCGTTGAGGTTGCGGGGTGTGGTTTGATCCGATCGATGGGCGAACCGAAAACACCGCACCGATCGGTTCCTGCGGGACAATCCCGCGTGGATGAAATTGCCGGGGCGGGACTCGAACCCGCGACCTGGTGGTTATGAGCCACCCGAGCTGCCAACTGCTCTACCCGGCGAGATGTGTGCCACCGGCCGGGGTTGTGTGCGGCTCGGCGGCGTTGTTTGTTCCCGGTGATGCCGTGGGCACGTCACCACCGGGCGTTGTGGCGTTGCCCCGAGGGGCGTTGCCTATGCCTGCCGACCGCGTTGCATTCGGCCGGCAGGTGAGGGGGAGAAAATGCGCTACGTGTAGGTGGTGAAAACGATTGCTGGTTCCAAGTGCTCGCCAGCCCATTCAGCGGCGGTGTGGGTTTCGGTGTATCCGGGCGGGCCATCGTCCGCTCCGGCAGTGATGACCTTGTCGTTGGGAATCTGCGTCCAGTCGTCCGCATTAGCCGGCTCGCCCGCGAGTTCTACATCGTGGAACTGCGTCGCTTGCTGGGCCGAGTCGGCCGCAACGACTTCGCCGTCGTTGTTTTTGTAGAGGTGCTTCACGCGGCCACCTCCTTGGCCTGCTGCCCGGATTGATCGGTGTACGCCTCTGCGGCGGATGACGGAGCACCACCGGACGCCATCTCGGCAAGCGTCTTCCGGACGGCTGCCTCACCGTGTACCTCGGCGGCGCGGGCGTAGAGGTCGATCCCGTCGATCACCTCTTGCGGGTGGGTGTTGTAGAGAGTGGTGGACCGGCTCGGCTGGCCCGTGGGCTTAGGCCCATCCGTGTGTCGGGCGGTGACGGTGATGGTCACTGGCTTCGGCGGTTTGGGACGGTTGGGCGTCATGTCCGGGCAAGATAGACCCTTTGTCGACCCATTTGCAAGCCTAAAGACCTAAAAAAGATTTTTTTGAGAAGCGTTTACAACATAACCTCCGACGCGATGATGCTTTGCAGGATGCAAGAAGGGTCGGTAAAAATCCGATCGCTCACGGCGAAGCTGGTTGAGCCTTTGGCCCCGGCGATCCGCGGGTACGCGGAGACGTTCAGCGGCAAGGCCGTTGCGTCGGTGGTAACCGCTGGGCACTTTGCCCTGCTCGAACAACCGCGGCCCGTCCGCGATCGCCTCGTCAAACGTGTCGAGGCCGAGAAGAACGACCCCGACGGCATGGCCCGCCTGATGGCGCAGGCCGAATCGGGCGTGCTGCTCGATCGCATCCGGCGCGAGATCGCCGAAGAACACGAGCTCGAGGTCGGCACCGGGCCGACTCAGCTCATTGAACGGACCGACACTCCCACCGTGCCGGAACCGATCATCAACCGCAGAAACGAAAAAGCCCCGTCGAAGCGGGGCGCGAAGAAGGGGACGTGATGAAGTACATGCTCACGGGGATGATGGTGCTGGCGATGACCGCGTCGGCCTCGGCGCAGCTCACCGATGAAGAGATGCGTCAGCGGATGGAGGAATTGAACAAGCGCGCCGAATCGGGCGAGACCGACACCACGGACCGTGACCCGGCGGATCGCACCACCCCGCAGGCATCGAATCGGCCGACGCCTCCAGCCTTGCGGTCGGACGCTCCACCGGTGGTGAAGGAGTTGTACGACCGGCTGGTGAGGCGGCTCCCCGTGGTGGTGGCCGAAGCCAAGAAAGAACTTCGCGAGGCCGAACGGGCCTTGGATCAGGTCGAATCGGGACGCATTGTCCCGGCCAGAAAACAAGCGGAGCGGTTGAGCTCGGGCTACTGGGTTTTCCCTGATGAGTCGTCCAAAGCAGCCCAGGTTGAGGTGGCACAGCGAGAGGTCGAAGCAGCGCAAGCACGCGTGGCCGATGCGGAGCAGGGTCGCGTCATGCCACGCGCGACGGCGAAAGACTTGGAGGATTTGGACGGTGCGCAGGTCCGAAACCAGTGGAAGGTGTTTCAAGTGCTCGACGATCAGAACGCCCTGCTCGTCTACGGGTACTACACGCAACACGTCGAGCAGTACGTCCAAGGGCAGCCGATCGTGCGGAACACACATAACTGGTCCGACCCTGTTTGGGTATCGGGGGTGTCGACGGCCGGCTGGGTCGATGACCGAGTTGTCGAGGGGCTTCCGCCCCTGATTCAGTCCGGGACGAAGTCTTACCAAACAGCCATGGGCCAGCGGACAGCACCGATGCTTGAGTCCGCGGACGCGGCGATTACTCGGTATCTCGACGTTGAAAGCGAGGGTCAGTGATGCCTGTGTTTCACGCCCTTGAACACCGCAACGGCTCGCGATGGATCAACCTTTCGGCCGCATCCGAAATCTCATGGACCGTTGGCGACCTTGGCGAGGTGGTGGTGAGCATCACGCTCGCTCACGGCGCGGTCGTTGAAGTCACCGGCGACGAAGCGGACAGCATCATCAACTGGGTCAACGAGCGTCGGTCGTCTCGGGAGCCGGAGTTTCGGAGCGATTGGGAACCGACCGTGGGCCAATGAGCATTGGCCAGTGCGTCGGCTCCATGAGATCAACGATGGCAGCCTCCGCTTCGCGGGTAGTCTGGTAGAGCTTAAATGCACTGTCGAGCCCGCGTGTGTTTTGGTCGTACTCGTGCGGCAGACGCATTGCCATTTGGCGCAGCTTGGTTAATTCCTCGCGCGCCCGCCCTGCCTGTTCGATGATCGCCTGCATCGTCATGGTCGCAGTTTAGCAACTGTTGAACTTCACGACACGCGCCCGATCACGGGAATCCTGAACATTCTTCCCACCTGCTCCACCGCGGCGGCCAGCACCTCGGCCTGTTGCCGTGGCGGCAAGCCCTCGGCCAGCGTGAGCGTGCGGGCGGCGATGTCCACGGCCACCGGCGGCTGATCCGATCGGCGCTGCTCGAACCGCAGCTCGAACACCCGCCCGGCGATCTTCACCTTGCCGATCCCATCGGCGTCGGCGGGTTTCGGACTGTCACCATCCCCAGAAATGTTTTGACGATGTTCGGGCATGGTGCTATTTCTACCTAACACTGACCGAACGGCAAGATTTCTTTCCGGGGGTGTCAGGCTGCCCAACCGGAAGACTGATATGGCTGAATTGGCTGCCTTTGCCGCGTACATGCGCGGCCTGCGTGACGGGATGTTCGGTGACGAACCCAACGACGGCAAACGTCGGCGAATGCTTGCGGATCACTTGGGCCTGTCCGCCGACCGGCTCTACACGATCGAACGTGGCGCGTCGACGACGATGCACGAACGTCGGGGCATGTCCCAGCGGCTCGGGCTGGGGTCGGTGATGGACCTCGAAGAACGCTGGCGCGGCAACGTCCGCCACATGATCGGCACGACCGATGAGGAATACTCAACGCGGCGCATCCCGATCATGAACCTCACCCCGGCCGGCGAGCCCTGCGACTTCGCCCCGTGGGGCGAGAATCCCGGCACCGAAGCCCGCATGTACATCGACGCCCCTCCAGAAGTGGAGTGTGCCGACGGCACGTTCGGTTTGATCGTGTTCGGCGACTCGATGGAAGACACTTGGTGCGACGGCGACCTGGTCATCTGTCGATCGCTGGGACCGCGTGATGAGCAGCCCGACGGCACGCCCTGCTTCATCCGCACCGCCGACGGCGACTGCACGTTCAAATGCATCTACCGCGACCTCGACGCGGCGTCGCTGGAGCTTCGGCCGGCGAACGGCACACACCGCTCGCAGTTCATCCCGATGGAGGAGGTGAAGCAGGTTGCGGTGGCCATCCACACGATGCCCGGCTGGCTGGAGACGTTCGGCTCCGGGTCATTCAGCCCGCCAGCGCGATGATCCGCAAGCCGCCCCACCCCGTCCTCGCCAAGCGCCGCGATGACCCGGCCGTCCCCACCTGGACGGTCGCGGTCATCGGTGGGCGGCTACACGGTCAACTGCTGCGTGTCCCACGCTCCGCGAATCGTGGCATGCTCGTGGGCGTTGTCTATCGACTCCGTGACTTCGACCCTACCCATGACGGCCTCGATCCGATTCGGCACATGATGTACGAGCTGCGTGAGGACGGGCACTGGTGGATTGAATCAGATCGACTGGTGCATGAGCGGGTTGACTAGGCGCTTGCACACCCGGACCAACCCGGCCAAAGTAGACGCTATGGGGGATATCAAGGCGGTCGCCAAACAACTCCTGATCGAGCACGACCTGCGACTCGACCTGGCGTATGCGCGGCTGCTGCATCTGTTCCTCACCGGCATGACGGAGACCGAGATCGCCGACGCGGCCTACCTCAGCCCGCACACAATCCACGCCTACGGCAAGCAGATTCGACAGGCGTTCGGCGTGTCGTCGCGGACGGAACTGCTCGCGCTGGCGCTCAAGGTCGCGATTCGGATGCAGCCGCCCACGGCCGCACAACCGGAGCATGTCCGGGGAGTAGTGCTGTGATTGTAGCGAGTTTACCCTGGTTTACGCTCGGGCGATAAACTCGGGCAAGTGGTCAGTTTGACGTTCGCTGACAGTTGTTGGACACATCACCACCGCCCATCCGGACACCGTTCGTTCTGAACACGAGCCTTGGCGGCGACGATGCACTTGCAAAGCCCGCAGCGCGTCGGGAGACGCGGCGACACGTTCGCGTGGGGACATGCAGCGCACACCGCACGACGGTGACGAATCACCTCGGCGTCCGCCCGATCCGCACCGACAGCGGCCTTGGCCAGTCCGACCGCGCCGTTGAGCACCCGGAACTTCTTCCGCTTCGTCCACATCGTTCTACCTGGTCCAGCCGTGGCGTAGAGCGCCAACCGCCCGCGTGAAGCGGGTTGGACTATCTCATCATCCTCATGGGATGCCGGACGCTGGTCGCGTGTTATGCCGCCCGCCGGCGACGCCGCGTAGTCTCTGAACGTTCCGCCGAGGCGTCGGCGGCTTCGCTGCGGATTGTCGCCGTTACCGGCGGTGTCCCCGCAATTCATCCGGTTTGCACCGACGCCTCACGACGCCGGGGGCCGTCTTGATCTACTGCCCACCTCCGGGAGCAAAGGTCACCAGGTCCGACCGAAGCACATAGATGTCGGCCTGGTAGCCGCCATCACTCGGAGAGTTCGGGCTGCTGTAGGTCTTGGTCGTGGGGTTGTACGCGTTGTACCTCCAGTAGTACGCGCTGATGAGGCCGAAGATGTGGTACTCGCAGCCGATGTGCTCGTCGAACAGGTCCGTGTTGATGAACGTGACCTCGTTGGTGAGCGGGTCGCGCGAGGTCAGGAGTTCGTCCCAGACCGTCGACAAGGACGGCCCGTTGCCCGACGCACTGGCGTAGCCGCCGATGCCTCCACCGTCACCGTCGTCGGGGAAGAGCCCCGGCCACCACATCGGGTATTGGTCTAGCGGCGTCGAGTTGTCATCAGGCCGCCCGTTGGCACTGTCGTAGCCGCTGTAAAACGGCCCTCGTCGATAGGTGAACGGTAACGCACCGGGAGGAGCATTGTCGAAATTGAAGTTGGGAATCGGGTACTTGTGGCGCGGATAGAAAAACCGGCCTGTGGTCTCCAACTGGTGGTCTGGATCATCCCCACCGCTGAACCCGGTCGCGTTGCCCTGAGCGTCACCCTTGATCGTGCGGTACTCCCAGATCCGTAGTCGGTGGCACCTCGAACTGGGTTTGCTGCTGTACTGGTAGTCCTCGGAGAGCTCGGTGATCTTGCCCGACTGGCGCACGTCGATGAAGTCGCTGCTCTGCACGAAGCACGACAGGCAGCAGCAGTCGTTGCCCTCGCCGTCGTCGACGAGCATGTAGTCGGGCCCTTGGCCGCCACGCTTGACGATGAGACGGTTGTTACGCGAGACGAGCCTACTCATTGCACGACTCCGTGAGCAGCGTTTCGTTCGTGACCAATAGTTCAAACGTGCCGCCGGGAATGGTGTGGCCGTAGCCGGACGTCGCGGAGTTGCGGTCGAGGCCGTCGTCGATGAACGGCGACACGTTCTCGGCGATGACCTCGCCACCGAGGCGACGCGTGACTTTGTACACCCAGCCGCTTTCTTGGTCTCCGCTGGTCGATTCGAGGTCCACGGTGACGGGTACGTTGTAGCGAAAGTGGTAGACCGGGTCGCCGGCAACGTTTTTGCCAACGCGCCACGCTTCGACGATCGCGTTCTGCGGCACCCCGATGGCCTTGTTCACTTCCTGCGCGGCGGCGGTCCCGGTCTTGGCCGGATCACCGGCGACGTACTCGCCTGTGCTGCGGTCGAGCGTGACCAACGTCCAGTCGTAGAGCGTCGGATCGGCATTGTCGCTACCGGTGGCTTCGAGGTCACCGCACGCGCCGATCTTGAGCATGACGCGAGACGATGTGCCGAGGAGCCGCGGCCGTTGACGAAACACCCCCGGCCCCGACGCCTCGAATGCTTCGACTGCGGCTTTGGTCCGCCTCGCTCCGTCTCGTGAGATGTAGCTCATGCCCACGGGTTGGGGAAGTCGAGCAGGCTGAAGTCTCGCGGGCGGTACATCGCTGCGCGGGCGGTCACCGGCGGGCCGCTCGTGAGCCGTTGCCCGTTGCCGTTCAGTAGCGACGGCTGGGGCGGCTCACTGCCATCGGGCAGAAGGATGCGCTCAAGCTCGCCGTTGTTCAGCTCGTTGTAGCCAGCGTCCGGAATCAGCGGATTATGGCCGTCCGGGTTAAGGCTGATCGGCCACGTGATCTCCCAGAAACCGACGCCCGCTTCTTGTCCTTGGCGAGCGGTTGGCTGGCCGATCTTCGCGGTGCCGGCGGCGGCGAACCACAGTGCGCTATTGATCGTGTGCTGGAAGCTGTCGATGACGCCACCTGGATTGGCGG
>JBCDCH010000100.1 GCA_039182125.1 Planctomycetota bacterium | reverse complement strand
GTCGGATCCGCCTCGAGGTCATACAACGCCGTTTGGCCTTCGCCGTAGCGCGCGAATTTCCATCGGGCTTCGGCGATCATCGTGCCAAACATCGTCGCGCCGAAGATCTGCTGGCCGGGGCCGCAGCGCTCGAACAGCGAAACGCCGTCTCCATCGGCCGACGCATCCAAACCGGCCGCGTTTCGGAACGTCGGGTGAAGGTCGATCAGCGAAGTCAACTCGCGGTCCGCGTCGAGGCTCGCCAACGCTTCGGTCGCTCCACCAGAGACGATCAGCGGCACGCGGACAGCCGATTCGTAAAACAGCCCTTTGCCGACCATGCCGAAGTCACCCAGGAAGTCCCCGTGGTCCGACGCGAACACCACCAAGGTTCGATCCCAGAGCCGCTGCTCGTGCAGCGTCGCGATGATGCGGCCAACGGCTTCATCGATCTGCGACACCAGCGCGGCATAGTGCGCCCGAATTCGCCGTGCCTGGTATTCGGTCAGTTCGCCGTAGTCAACCTGATTCCACGGCCTACGGTTTGCTTCCACGAAGCGCTCGCGGAACGCCTCGCTGGCATCGGTGCCCGGCAGCGGCGGCGGCATCACCTCGGGGTCGTACCGGTTGGCCAGCGTGTCCGGCGGGTCGTACGGGCAGTGGGGCCCCGGAAATCCCACCATCGCGGCGAATGGCCGGGCGTCGCCCTGGCGCTGAAGGAAGTCGCAGGTTTCGTTGCCGACCCACCGATCGACCTGATGCTCGGCCGGGATCGGGCTGACCGGCGCACCTTTATGTTCAAAGTAGCCGGGCATCTCGTTGCCGTGCAGCTTCTTTAGCCCATGCGCGGTGAGGTAGTCGCTGTAGTCGTCTCGGAGACCGATGTGGCGCTTGTCCTCGGCGATCCGTCGTTGCGCGAAGCCTTCGCCCAAGTCCCACGGATAAAAATGCATCTTGCCGATGCCCGCGGTGCGATAGCCCGCCGCAGCTAGGTCTTCGGGCCAGGTCGTCAGCCCTAGGTCGCGCCGCTGGGGGTGAACCCAACTGTGATTATCGAGTACGCCGTTCCGCATCGCGTTGCGGCCGGTGAGCATCGAAGCCCGGGCTGGGACGCACAGCGGCGATGGGGTCAGGCAGCGATTAAACCGAACGCCACTCCGTGCTAGGGCGTCGATGTTCGGCGTATCGATACATTCCGCACCGTAGCAACCCAAGAAATCGGCACGTAGTTGATCGGCCAGCAAGAATAGAATGTTGTAATGAAGCGCCATGAAATAAATGGTAGAACGTTCTATCGACTGATGGTTCGTATCGTACTGCACTTACGCATCAGGTCAATCTGGGTGTTCGATCATCTGCCCCCAACCCGGCTCGAGTGAATGTTCACGCGACCCGCGTTATTCATTAATCACGTCATTATCATGACTTCTTCTGCACCGCATCGATGGGAACTCACGCTTTTGGACGCCGAACCGCTTGCGCGGTTTTATCAAGGGCTCGTCGCCTCAACGGCGGCCGATCTGGACGGTGATGGCATCCCGGAACTGGTCGTAGGCTCCACCGATGCCCTGACGTGGTATCAGATCGATACCGGGAAACGAGCAGTGATCTGCCGAGACGGAACCTGTTCGGTGGGCTTGGCCATCGCCGACATCGACGGCGACGGGCGGCCGGAAGTGGTCACCGGGTTGCAAGCCCCCGACACCGCGGACAAAAACCTGTGGGAGATCGCCTGGTTCAAGCCTTCCGGCTCGCTCGATGAGCCGTGGGCCAAGCACGTGCTCGAACCCGCTCATCACGGATATCCGCACGATTTGGTGCTCCACGACGTAGACGGCGACGGGCGGCTGGAGCTCATCGCCAACGGCCCGCACGGCGGCCGAAGCAGCTTGTATCTCTATCGCCCCGGCGTCGACCCGGAGATGCCTTGGAAGTGCTACGACATCGGGAGCAACCGGAGCGAAGAGGGCCTCTGTGTCGTCCGGCTCGACCGCGATGGGGGTTGGGGCATCGCTTCGGGCCCGAACGTGTATCGATGTCCCGAGGGCGGGCCTTTCGGTAAGCCGGGGTCGATTCCGTGGCCGTTGACCGAAGTTGCGCCGAACCACCGCGAGATGTGCCGTGTCAGTGCACTCGATATCACCGGCAACGGCGTCGATGACTTAGTGATCATCGACAGCGAGTACTTCGAAGGGCAGTTGTCTTGGCTCGAAAATACCGGGCACGGCGAATGGATCGAACACCCCATCGAACGCGGCATCGCCTACGGCCACAGCCTCCACGCCGAGCGTACGCAAGAGGGCGTCCGGCTGGTCGTGGCAGAAATGGCGGGCGGCGGGTGGGCCGCGCTTTACAACTACGACGCTCGAATCATCGAATACCTTTCGGCCGACGGCGGAGAGACGTGGAAGCGAGAGATCCGACAGCAAGGCCAAGGGATTCACGAAGCTACGTACTTCAACGGAGCGGGCGAACACAATCAGCCGGGGCGTCAGCTCCGGTACCTCGGCAAAGAGCACCGCTACCCGAGGGTCATGCGGCTTGACGAGGTCGAGCGCCCTTCTCCAATCGCGGGTTACCAGCACCGGTTTGTCGACCGCGACAAGCCCGGCGCCGGGACGGACATCCTCGCGGTGGATATCACGGGCAACGGGCAGTTTGACATCGCGGTCGGCCGATGGTGGTACGAACTGAACTCACCGACCCGCCGGGAGATCCCCGGCGTCTGTCAGATCATCAACCACTACGACCTGGACGGCGATGGACGTGACGAACTCATCGTGACTTTGGCCACCGATCAAGGCCCAAAGGTCAGTAACCGCTTGGCATGGGCTAAACCGATCGACCCTCTGAACGACCGCTGGGAGCTACACGAGATCGGGACGGGCGTTGGCGATTGGCCGCACGGATCTTGCGTCGCGCCGTTGCTGCCCGGAGGAAAGTTGGCGCTCGTTACCGCTTACCATTCGGCGCATGCCTCCGCGGAGGTGGACCTCCCACACTATCCCGAGATATGGGAAGTCTCCGAGGACCCGTCGGTGCCGTGGCCGAGCCGCACGCTCGCCGAGATCCCCTATGGGGAAGAAGTTATTGCCCACGACATCACGGGCGACGGAGCCCCGGACCTCTTTCTAGGCGCCCACTGGCTGGAGAACAACGGCGACGGTTCGTTCACCCCCCACCGCATGTTCGAGGGCGTCTACCCCGCGCGGATCGGGGTGATCGATGTCCAGGGCAACGGACGCGCCGACGTCGTGATCGGCGATGAAACCGTGCAATGGTCCCCCGAAAAGCGAGCCGACTACACCCCGCTCTGCTGGTACGAATGCCCGGCCAACCCCCGGGATCGGTGGCGGCGACACGTGATCGATGTCGTCCGGTGCCCCCATTCGATCGGTGTGGCCGACCTGGACGACGACGGCGAGGACGAGATCATCTGCGGCGAACACGACCCGTTCTACCCGTACCGTCAACGCTGCAAACTCTACGCCTACAAAAAAGCGGACGCCGCGGGCCGAACCTGGAAGCGCTGGTGTCTCGACGACCGTTTCGAGCATCACGACGGCTGCAAGCCGATCCGACTCCCGGCGGGCGATGTCGGGATCCTCAGCCACGGCTGGATGGATAGTTTGTACGTCCACCTTTGGGTTCCCCCGCGAACCGAGTCGTAAGCCGCGTAGCCTTGAGGTTCGTCGTTGGGGCCGCCGGTTGCACATCCATTTACAACCAAGTCGGCTTATTTCAACCCGTCCGACTTCCAGACCTCGGCCAGCGGCGCCTGCGACAAGCCGCGGTAGCGTTCGTCGAATCGCAGGGGGACGATACGGCTGGTGTCGAGTTGCCCCGTGTGCTCGATCGCTTCGGGATAGAAGGGGATCTCGGCGTAAGGCCTTGCGAACACCGGGCAGGTGTCCAGCGGGTGGTTGGTATCGAGCCAGCCGGGCCCTTCGTGGAACTCGCCGGTCCAGAAGTCAACCCAGGCCCCGTCCGGCAGGTAGACGCGTCGTTGGCCGGTGCCGTTCATGACGGGCGCGACCAGCAGGTCCGAGCCGCAGAAAAACTGATCGTCGATATGCCAGCACAACGGGTCGTCGGGGTGGTGCAACATCATCGCCCGCAGGACCGGGAAGCCGGTCTGGATCGCGCGGGTTCCCTCGCGTTCGAGATATGGAATCAGCGCGTAGCGCAGCCGCCACCATCGGCGGACGAGGTCCAAGACGGCGGGGTAGTCGTAAGGTTCGCGTGGGCTCGTGCCGTGGTAGCGCAGGTGGGACGTGAACACGCCGAACTGCGTCCAGCGGACGTAGAGGTCGTCGGTCGGCCACGAGTTCATGAAGTCCGGCAGGCCATGGAACCCGGGGACGTCGTGGGACCAGAACGCGAAGCCGGACAGGCCCAGGTGCAGCCCGCCGCGGAGGGAGGCGGCCATGCCGTCCCAGGTACAGGCGCAGTCGCCACCCCAGTGCACGGGGTAGCGTTGGCTGCCCAGCCAACCCGCCCGAGCCCAGATGATCGGCTCGGACGTCGCCCGCGCCGTCGCTTCGAAGGCGGCCTGCTGGTAGAGCAGGGCGTAGCGATTGCGTAAGAGCCGGGCCGGCAAGCCGTGGTAGCGCGCGGCGGGGTCCACGTTTTCGCCGAAGTCGGTCTTGATCGCGGCGGCTCCCAAGTCGAAGAGCCGCTTGAGCAAGCTTTGGTACCAGGCGACCGCCTCGGGGTTGGTGAAATCGATCACGCCGTCGAAGTGCTGAGACGAAAAATCCGACCCGCTCTGCGTTTCGGCGGAATCGCGCGGCGCGAGATACCCGTTCTCTTTCGCTTCTTCGAGCAGCCGATTGCCCTGCCCGATGTTGGGCGTCTGCCAGAGCGTGATCCGGAAGCCTAAATCGTCCATGCGCTTCATGAACCCCGCGGGGTCCGAGAACCGCTCAGCCGAGAACTCCCACTCGCAGACCCAGTCCTTCGCGAACCAACCTGTATCGACGTGCAACACGTCGCAGGGCAGCCGCTCCTCGCGGAGCCGATGGGCGATGCCGGTGATCTCCTCATCGGAAAAGTAGGTCATCCGGCTCATCCAGACGCCGTAGCTCCACCGCGGCACGTCGGCGGGGAAGCCGGTCAGTCGGCGGAGTTCGTACAGGATTTCTTCCGGGCTCCCGGCGATGAAGAACAGGTCCAGCACCGGGTCGGGCAACACCCCCTGCGCGGCCCGGGTCGAGACACCCGCCAACGACAGGCGCATCATTGCCGAGGTGTGTACCATCAATCCGTAGCCCGCGCTGCTGAGGTAGAAGGGGATGTTTTTGTAGGTCCGCGGGCTGTTGACCCCTAAGCCGTCGTCGTTGATTAGCGAAAACGTCGAGCCGGCCAAGTCCATGCGGGCGAAGCGTTCGCCGGTGCCCACGAAGTGTTCCTGGGGACCGGCGTGGATGGAGAACGCAGTGTGGTCCACACGACCTTGGCTGGTCACGAATCCGAGCGGGAGCGATTCGACTTGCTTGGGGAAGAACTGATCGTGGCTGCTGAACGGGATGTCGGTGTGCCCATCTGGGAGGACGGACGCGACGAACCCTTCGGCCGGCGGCATGACCAAGTCGCTCCAGTGCCGCCGCACCGGGTCGCGTCGTTCAATGCGGAACCGTGCCTGCCCGCGCTCATCTAAAACCGACCAAGCTTCTGACTCGAGTTGCACACGCAGCGGCTGGGGTTGCAGCGATTCATCGATCGCGAGCATCGGCCCGTCGTGGGGCAGGGCCGCGGAGCCGTCGGCACACAGCGTAATCCGCACGACGCGGTCGCCGTAGGCCGATACTCGGATCGGCAGCGACCGGGGCTCGAGTTTGTGGTCGCGATGGACTTTCTCTCCGTCTGCCGGTTCGACCAGCAGCGACGGCTCGACCCGCAGCGGCCGAAACGGGACGTCCAGTTCGATGTCCTTCGCGGGCGTTTCGCGCATCTGCGTGGGGCGGTCGGCGCGCCAGATCACGGACTCCGCGGAGGCCTCGGGTTGGATATCCAGCAGATCGGTAACGAAGCGTTGTCTGGGGATTGACATGCGTAGACCTCAAGGGGCGATAGGGTCGATGGGCGCGCGGTCTTCGGGAGTCCATGGGGGCACCATCTCGTACGCGGTACGCCACGATGCCGACGCACCCGGCAACAGGTCGAGATCGATGAACGGTTCGATCGAAGCGGTACGGTCGTCGAGATAGAGGATCGTTCGGTCGGGCATCGGCACCTGGCTGATGGTCATGGCCCGCGTCGCGTCGGGGTGGGACAGGACGGCCGACCACGCCGCCGGATCGTCCGGCTCTTGCGCTTGTTCCGGGATCAGTCGGACGATCCCCGGCGTTGCTGGCCGGTCGATCACGCTTAGCGTTCCCGCCTTCCATTCCGCGGCGCCACGGAACTTCGGGGGGCGAGCCGCGCGATGGGGCGGTTCAACCGCGATTCTGGCTCCGGGCGTCGCCGCGTGGCCGTCGAGCCAAACGAAGTTGTGGCTGTAGTGGCAGACCGCGAGCCGACGCGAGCTGAGATTCTCCAGTTGCCTTTCGATCTCGAAGCCCGCGCGATCGTCGTATAGCCGGACGGTTATGCGATATCGATAAGCCCAGCCCAGTGACGACGACAACTCGTGGATGAGCGTGACCGCCGTCGGCCCAGACTCGACTTGCCACTGGCCCGCATCTCGGATCGGGTAGGCGTGGCGAAATCGGTACGACCGGTCGTCAGTACGTTCGAGCAGGCCCACGCCGATCTTCAGGAACGTCTCGCCTGGGTTCGCATCGTTGTAGCCGGGCGGCGCTTCGATCGAAAACTCGCCGGCGGTCCCCGCGACGTGGTCGTCAATCGCCGGATCGTGGTCTGACGCTTGGGTATGCGGCGCCATCGCGACGAAGCCCGATGCGTCCGCCGCCCAGACCACCATCCCGGCCCGATCGAATCGGCTAGCGCGGTTGAAACCATGCCGCGTGTCCGGCAGAGCGACGCGGATCGTGAGGAATCGATTGCTTAAGGTCACGCCTGGATATTCTTCGAGCCACGCCGGTGGCGATAGTGCGCTGGGCGGTTGTACGTTGCCCGGGGATTGGCAGCCCAAACCGATGCCGCCGGCGATGCCACACGCCGCGGCGATCCCGAAACGTTTGGTCGCAGTTGCGGCGGCCCGGGGTTTCTCCACACGGCGGAGGGGGTATCGATGCTTCATGGCGCATCGACATCCCGCGTCAACTCGATCACAAAGCGTCGACGGTCCGGCGGCAGTTCCCACACCCCCTCGCCCACGACACCGCGATCGATCTCCCGGAAGTGCCAATCCAGCACGCGGTAACGCATGCCGCTCAGTGGGCCGGGATCCAACGTGATCGAAGGAACCGCGTATCGCACGGGCAAACCGCCGGCACCATCGGGGAACGCTTGCCTGCCGTTGCGGAACCATTCTCGCGTCAACGCGTCGTGCTCCATCCGGAACCCGTCATTGAAGCTCGTGCTGGCCAGAAGTAGCCGGGCGTGACGGGTCTGGTCCAAGGGGAGTCCGTCGGTGGAGGCCACGCCAAAGGTTAAGTATTTTTCGTCGGCGGTCACCGGGTAGGCGATGCCGGGCTCGTTGTCGATCCGGACGTCGCGGAGCGTCAAGCCGTGACCAAATTCAATCGGCGCTTCGACTTCCGCGAAGAATCCGCAGAAGGCGGCGGCCCCGGGCGCGTCGAAGACCAGATGCCCCCGCTGGTGGTCGAGGCGGATTTGCTCGGTCGGTCGGTACGGGTTGGGTTCGTAGACGCCGCGCCGCCGCGATGGGCCAAGGATCTCATCATCTTCGCGTTCCGGGTCGATTTCGATCCGAGATCCGTAGCGGAATGCCGTGGGCATGAACCGATCGGCGACGTCGCGATAGGCCGACATATTCGGATCCAGCAGACTATTTCGGCCAAAGACGAACGTGGTTGGTTCGGGGGCGGGCGAGAGGTGACCATTGCGGAACACGGTTCCGGCGAAGGTAAGTGCCGATTGCAAGACGCGGTCGTACTGAAAGTGGTAGCCCTGCGGGTGCCCGAGTGTGGTGTAGTCCATGGCTTGGGTGTAGGGCTCGTCTGTCCTGGGGTCTTGCGGAAACCCGTAGTAATGCGTCACGACGATGTCCCAATCCTGGATAGCGCCTAGCGTGGCCATCCGCATCGGGTGCTCACCGCGGTACTTCGCAGGCTGCATGATGTTGTTTTCGTAAACGAAAAACGGCTTGCCGGCAATCTTGTTCTGCTCAAGCCATGGCTGGCCCCAGCAAAGGGCAGGAGGTTCTTCCAACGTGCTCCACCACGGCGCGCGGTGATGAGTCGGGTCGGGATGGTGTGTGCCGTTGATGTAAGTGGAGTGCGCTACTGCGTCGGCATGCTGGTGCATGTACTGGGTCGCCAAGGACCAACCGATGCCGGTGTCCCAGACGGTCGGGGAGAGGTGGCAACTCTTGCCCCACGTCTTCACGGCTTCGTGCTGCTGTCGCTTCGTGTCGATCCAGATCTCGAGCAGGAACGCGACGACGTCCTGCCCGCGGGGCCCGTTGAAGTCGCTCATCCGGATATCGCCCGTGACCGCTTCGTCTACGTCCACGCCGAGCGACTTGGCCTGATCGGCGCCGGACAGATCCCGGCCGAGCGGCAGCATCGCGACCGAGCCCGATTCGAGGTTCTCCCCTGGGAGCAGGTTGCCCCGCCAGGTTTCCCGCAGCGCCACTTCGTTTCCGTACTTATCGCGAAGGAAAGCATTCCACTGCTCACGCAACGTGAGCTGAAAAAAGTCGGGCTGCTTGAGATGCAGGCCGCGCATCATGTGGAAGAACCACCAATCCTCGTTAACCAGTTCCCAGACCACGAACACGGGGTCGTCGCCCCATCGCAAGCGCGTATGTTGGTTGAAGTGGTCGGCCACCGACTTCGCGTTGGCCAGCGACAGTGCTTGAAGCCGGGCGTCCCAGAACGTCGCCAAGCCTTTTTTCCCCAACTTGTATCGATCGCCGACGGCCTCCGACCAAGCGTCGGCGGTTGCCGAGTCGTCGATCACGTCGACGTCCTCGGAAGAGACCGCGCCTTTGATCATGGACGCCTTCCAGATCGCGATCCCTTCGCGCTTGCAGACAGCGACGAAGTGGTCGAGCACGTCGTTCTTGCTGCGGTCGCCCTTGACGTAGGGCTCTCCGGCGCGTGGCCGGTCGAACATACGAATCAAGTTGAAGCCCAGCGCGTTGAGCCGGGCAACGATCGCCTCGTTGACTTCGTATGGGTCGGCGTCTGACCCTTTGGGCATCCCGGGGAATTTTCCGGTCAAGCCCCAAAACCGGACCCGCTCACCGTGCAACTCTAGGTGGCCGTCGGCGCTGACCTGCACGTAAGCCGCGTCTTCGGGTAGGGCAGCCGGTTGCCCTTGGGCTCCGAACGGTCCGACAAACCAGAACAGAATCGCGGCCAGACAGCAACACGCCGAGCGGTCCAATACAAAGCGGTATCTCACGGGCGACCTTTCAAGAACGGTTTCGACACGGGTCGTGACGCCGTACGCGCACGCTACGGATGGGTTTCGGAAAATTGGGACGGAGTCACCGCCGCATCCCCCGCCGATCCAAAGGCCGGTCGGCAAAAAGGCCTGGTCCGCGTTTCGAAGTGGTCGGCCCATACCGACCGGCCGGTGGCACGCAGCCGATCTAAATATCCGTTCAGCGCGCCTCGGGCGTGTGGCGGTCCGCCTTCAGCAAGCACGGTTGCCATCGGGTCTGGGCGGCCGTCTTCGAGGTGATCCCGGGTCCAGCCTTCGATCCGATCAAACGCCCACGCCACCAGATCGGGCCGATCCTCCGCGAGGTCGTGCAATTCATGCGGGTCTTGCCCCACATCGAAGAGCATGGCTTCCGGGAGCCCGTGGTAGCCATCGTGATACGTGCGAATGCAGATGAACTCTTGTTGGTCGCGGCGAAACCGCAGCGAGCGTTGGCAGCTGCCCTGCAGATGGCTGAGTACCAGATCGTCCCGCCCCGTGTCGCCGATCCCATTCGGCCCCAATTCGAAGCTACGTCCGTGCCACGATTCCGGTACCGAACCGCTGGCCGCTTCGATCACCGATGCTGCGATGTCGAAGTGGTAACGCAGTGCGCCGTCGGCTCGCACGCTGTCGGGCCGGTCGGTCACTCCGGGCCAACGCACGATCATCGGGACGCGGCAGGTGACGTGGTCCGCTAGCTGGTGGCAGCCGTAAATATTAAACTCGCCGATAGTTTCGCCGTGGTCGGAGGACACCATGATTGCGGTGTCGTCAAGCACGCCGAGCGTCTCCAGTCGGCTAACGATCAAGTCGATGTGCTTGTCGACGTACCGGATGGCCGTGTCGTACCCGTCGAACATTCGGCGGACGTCGTCCATCGAGGCGATTTCAAAAGGCTGCCGCGGGTAACGCCCGGCGTGGTCGTCACCACCGCCGAGCCCGCCTCGCTCACGAGCGCCCTGAGGCCCCGCACCAGTCCAGTGCTTCTGTCGCAACGCGTCGTCGTACCATGTCGGCAGCGGGTCGTCCCTAAACGGGGCTCCGAAGCCACTCGGGGTGCGGTATGGCGTATGGACGTCCCAGAAATTAACGTGGAGGAACCATTGATCTGTGGCGCCCTGTCGATCGAGCCAGTCCAAAATGACGGGAGTAACTTGGTCGGCCCGCTCAAAACCACGCCCGCCGGTGTCGTGCAACTCGTGGAAGCCCGCCTGCCACCACCGCGCTCCGTGGCGGTCCGCGAACGAACTGATCGTCGCGGTGTGATAGCCCGCTTCCCGCAGCGCGGCCGGCCAAGAGTCGCGCCCCGGCCTATCTCGAAATCCACGAGATTGCCCTTCGGCATACGGCACGGCCCGCCGTCCGGCATGGCACACCGAACCATGGCAGATACCTGGTTGACCCAGAAAGAGACTTGTCCGGCTAGGACAGCAAGGGGTATCCGACGCGTAGCAGTTCTCGAACCGCAACCCATCGGCAGCAAGCCGATCAATTGATGGGCTGGTTAGACGGTGATAGCCGTAGCAGCTCAAATGATCTGGCCGCAGGGCATCGATATCTATGTAGAGAATCCGCATGATGTATATCGAAAAGCATGGACTGAAATCGATAGAACGATATATCTTTGGCTGGCCACACGCAAGAGGCGTGCTCTTCAGGCTGGCCAGCCGATAGCCGCCGCATGTTCTGTGCACGATCCGTGGCCGCTTGAGATTGACTTTGATTTGCGGAGAGCCCAGTAGGCTGAGTGCATGGGTTTCATTGACGTACTGCAGGCTCCAAGCTCCTGCTCGGTGAGAATCGGCGTGCTCCTGAATTTTTAAACAGCAGAGGGCATTTCAACGAGATGTTGCTGATGCCTCTTGGCAGGATTTATGGCATTTCGCTTCACAGCAGCCTTGCCAGCGTTCGATTCGTACGTGAAAAGTAGAGATCCTCCAGAGGGGGGGTGAAAGCTGGGATCCGAAGTGCGGTGCGCCGTCGTCGAGAAGCAGCCGGCAAGAATCGCACTTAGAAGGGATTGACAATTTGCGGCACTTTAGTATGATGGAACGTGCTATCATGCTTTGTTGTCCCTGCTGCGGTACTTAGATTGATCACTTTTGTCCTTGTTCGAACCACTGCCTATCGCAGGATCTCTTGGTTTCTTCAATGCCCGTCACGATGAAAGACATTGCGATTGCAGCAGGCGTGTCGCAACAGGCGGTAAGTCAGGCATTGAATCGAAAGGGCCGTTTACGACCCGAAACCCGCCGTCGTCTCACGGAGCTGGCCGATCGCATGGGATATCGCTCAAACTCCTCAGCACGGGCGATACGTTTAGGTCGTTTCGGGACTTACGCGTTGCTGCAGAGCGTGCATAGCGAAGCCAGTACGCTCGCGCGCAGGGCTCTGCTGGGTATTCACGAAGCTATCGACCGTATTGATCACCAACTGGCGGTAGAGCGTCTTCCCGACGAGCG
>JBCDCH010000099.1 GCA_039182125.1 Planctomycetota bacterium | reverse complement strand
CGGGTAGCTCCCCGCCCGCGCCTGGCAACGCCCCCGTGGGTCGCCGCTCAAAGGAGATGCCCGTGACCAAGTCGTTTGTCCAAACCTTCGCGGCATTGATGCTTATCGCGCTTGCGTCCGCAGTGTTTCTTCCACCGCGGACGGGCGGGTCGCTGGGTGCGATGTCGCAAAACTTGCTCCTCCCCGTGACGCAGCCCATGCGGGTCATCGCGGCGTGGGTGCATGCGGAGCCGGAGGTGGAGGTCTCTACCGAAAAGACGGCACAGCATTGGGCGGCCGAGGTCGCCGAGTTGGAACGACAACTCGCCAACTACCAAGGACAACTGCAGGAGCTTTCCGAACTCAAGAGCGAACGCGACCGTCTCGGCAAGCGGCTGCGCGAACTGTGTACGCCGATGAAGGTGATCGGCACCGAGGCCGGCAGCGCCGACCTGCTCATCTCGGTGCCGCTGGGCGAGTCGGTCGAGGTCGGCGATCCGGTGTTGCACGCGGGCCGACTGGTCGGCCGGATTCGTGACGTCGGTCCTGGTGGCGCGCGAGTGCGGGTGCTCAGCGACAAACGGACGCAACTGGCCGTCGCCTTCGGGCAGATCGACGGCACCGCCGGCTTCGTCCGCCGCGAGTTTGCCGAACCGCCGCCTGGCAGCGAATCGATCTACGGCTACAGCATCCTCGCCGTCGAAGGCACCGGTGACGGCTTTCTCCGAACCACCAGCACCCCGCTCGAAGCGGTCGACGGCGTCTTCCGCGTTCAGGTCGGTGACATCGCCGTGCTGGACGATCCGCGCGAATGGCCGATCGAGTTGAGCCAGATCACCGTCGGGACCGTCGTCGCCGTCACGCCGCGTAGCAGTGCCGCCGGCTGGGCCGACGTCACGATCGAACCGGCGGCCAACGTGAAGTCGATCCCCGAAGTCCAGGTGATGAACAAGTAGCCCCACAGGGTTTTTGACCATGCGGCCCTTCGCGTTCGCCATCCTCGCCTACCTCACGCTCGGGCTGCAGCTCGGGCTGGGCGACATCGTCGGCTGGGGCGGCTGGGGGCCGAACCTCGTGCTGGTCGTCGCGGCATGGATCGCGGTGCGGGCGCAGGCCGAGTTTGCGTTGCTCGGACCGTTACTACTCGGGCTCGGGCATGACCTGATCACGCCGATGCCGTTCGGGTTGCTCGCGTTCACTTACGGGGCGGCGGGGCTGCTGACGCTGCGGATGCGCAAGTCGCTGATCCCCAACGCCCCGGTCGTGCAGGCATTGGTCGCGTTGCTCTTTGGCGTGTTGCTCACCGTGTTGTCACCGATGTTCCACTGGATCCGCACCTACGAACCGACCGGGCCCGGCTGGCCGACGCTGCTGCTCTCGGCGGTGCTTTCGACGATCGCCGCCCCGCTGGTGATGCCGCTGCTGGAGACGCTCACCGAGCCGCTGGGCATGCGGCGGAATCCACGCATTTTCGACTGATTCCGCGTACCATCGTCGCATGTTCAAGCGTCGCGTGGGCGTGCTGCTGGTGATCATGCTGCTCACGTCGTTCGTGCTCTTGGCGCGGGCGGCGCAGGTGCAGGTGTTGCAGCGCGGGACGTGGGAGTCGTTCCTGTCGGACGAGCTTTCGCGGTCGATGCTGACGGCGACCACGCGCGGCCGGATCGTCGACCGCAACGGCGTCGTCCTCGCCAAGGACGGCCCCGAGATGGACGCGGCGATCGACTACCGCGTCCTCGGCGTCGAGCCGGACGAGCAGTGGCTCAAGTGGCGGGCGTATAACCGCCTCAAGCGTGACCCCGACCGCTGGCGGCAGTACCTCGACGCCGACCGCGAACAGCGCAAGGCACTCTGGGACGCGGAGAAGAACCTGCTCCGCGACGACCTCGACGACATGTGGGACATCCTCGCCTCGGCGACCGACACGTCGCGCCAGGAGATCGACGACCAACGCCGGCTGATCCTTGGCAAGGTCCACGCGCGCCGCGACTTCATCGCACGGGCCAACCATCGCCGGGCGTATTCCGAGTGGGAAGCGACCGAGCCGCCGGCGTGGTGGCGACGGTGGCTGCTGGGCGAGAACCACGAACCCCCGCTGCTCGAAGACTTCGACGAGGAGATCGACGAGGAGATTCAGCACCATGTCGTCGTCGAAGCGATCCCCGAGCCGGCGCGTGTCGAGCTTGCCCGGCAGCTTCGCCGATTCGAGGGAGCGCTGATCCTGCAGACGACGCAACGCCGGGTGTACCCGTTCGGTGACATCGCCGCGCATGCGATCGGCCGGCTCGGCCAAGTTGGACCAGCTGACTTGGCGAGCGACCCGGAAACCGGTGAACGGCGTCGGCGGTACTTCCAGAACGACCAGATCGGCAAGGCGGGCCTGGAACGAATCGCCGAGCGCCGGCTGCGTGGCACGCGCGGCATCGTCGTCCGGGAGTTGGGCGACAATGCTTGGGAGTTGGCCGATGAGACCGAGGCACTCGCCGGCCACGACGTCCGCACCACCCTCGACATCGGTTTCTCCGAAGACATCCAACGCGCTTTCGAGACGATCACCGCCGATATCATCACGACCAACGCCGAGGGCAAATCCGGCTACTTCACCCGCCAGCCCGCACCTGGGGCGGCCGTCGTCATCGACGTCAACAGCGGCGACCTCCTCGCGCTGGTCAACTACCCGAGCTATGACCTGAACCTCTACGAAGAGCAGTTCCCCAAGCTGATGCGCGACACGGTCAATGTGCCGCTTTACAACCGTGCGACGCAGTTCGACACGACACCGGGAAGCACGATGAAGCCGCTCACCGGGATGGCCGGCATCCTCGAGGGCGTGGTCACCACGGAAGACCGCATCCTCTGCGACGGCTTTTTACACATCGACGGCCGGACCTACACGCATATCGGCCGCTGCTGGATCATGCGCCGCTACAACGCCACGCACGATCAGAACGGTGCGAACCCGCCGGGCGTCGACTTCACGCACTTGGACTACCGGACCGCGATCGAACGTTCTTGCAACGTGTACTTCGAGACCGTCGGTGACCGACTCGGCTTGAAAGGATTGGACCGTTGGCAACGTGCGTTCGGCCTTGGCCAGACTGTCGGCATCGGACTCCCGGAAACCGCCGGCCGGACCAGCGCGATGTTCAACGGCCCCGACGCCGAGCGCCGCAGCGAATCTTGGTTCAATGGCATCGGCCAGGGCCAGGTGCAGGTCACGCCAATCCAGATGGCCAACGTCGCCGCGACGATCGCCCGCAACGGCGTTTGGGTGAAACCAAAGCTGCTCCCCGACGCACCGACCGACCGCCGACGACTGCCATTGGACCCCGCCGCCGTGCTTGCGGCCCAGCGGGGCATGGTCGACGTCATGCACAACCGCACCGGCACCGCGCGCAAGGTCGGAGAGCGGCTCGAAGACGCCGGCCTCACGTTCAAGATTGCCGGCAAGACGGGCTCGGCGTCGAGTGCGAAACTCACGGCGCCGATCCTCGGCCCCGACGGTCGGCCGCTGCTCGACGAAAACGGAAAGCCGGCGATCCAGACCTTCGCCTTCGCCAACGACGGGGGGCCCGTCGCGTGGTACCACCGCGACTCGCAACGGCCGGATGACGACGATCCGAGCAGTCATTCGTGGTTCATCGGCTTCGCGCCGGCCGACGATCCGCAGATCGCGTTCTGCGTCATGGTTCAATACGGGGGCAGCGGCTCCCGCGCCGCCGGCGACGTGGTCGAAGTGCTACTCAAGTCCGCGGTGGAGCGTGGCCTGATCGACCCTTGACTCACGAAGCTCACCGCCGACGTTGTTGCTTCATCCAAGCGTAGAGATTCTGATCCTTGAACGCATTGACCCACACGTCATGGCTCGCGCTGCTGGGCTGTGTGTACTTCACGTTCGCCCCGGCACGCCTGAGTTCCTTGACCATTCGGTCGCTGTGCCCGTTGCTCACCGCCCAATCGAGCGAGTTGTGCCAGACCCAGATCGGCAGGTTTTTCAGTTGCGGTACATACTCCGTGGCGGAGTACGCACACATCGGCACGAGGCCGGCGAAACGGTCCGGGTACTTGCCACCGACGACCCATGCCCCTTGCCCGCCGTTGGAATAGCCGGTGGCGATGACGCGGTCGGGGTTGCCGTTGAAATCGCGCATGGCATTGTCGAGCGCGTCGATGGCGATGCGTGCCGAGCGGTCGTTGTTCCAGTTGACCATGCCGCCGATCTGCGGGAAGACGACGAGGAAGTCGAAGCTCTCCTGCTGCTTGTTGATGACCGGGCCGATGCCGACCTTGGTCGGGCCCTTGCCGTCGCCCCCGCCTTCGCCGAGGCCGTGCATGGCGAGGATGACGGGGTAGCCCCCCGGCGGCGGCGGCGTGTGCGGAACGAAGACGCTGTACTTGCGCGTCTTGCCGACGGACTCCATCTCGCGGAGGACGAACCCCTTGGTGCGTTCGCCGTTTTCACGGGAAAACTTCGGCGTCGAACCGCAACCGACCATGAGAAGCAACAGCACGCTCAGAACGAATGCCCGTTTCATGGCTCGACAGGATGGCGATTTTGTGTAGCCGATCAAGCTTCCGGGAGTCACCGTGCGTTGGACTCGATCGCGGCGACGATGGTTTCGTGCAGGGTCTTCGGAGCCGCGCCGCCACGGGCGTTGTTGACCAGGATGCTGAATGCGTACCAGCCGGCATCGGTGTGGACGACGCCGCTGAGCGTGTAGACGCCGCTGATGTAACCGGATTTGGCGAAGACCTTGCCGACCATGTCCGGGTGCCGTCCGAAGCGCCGACTGATCGTGCCGTCCTTGCCGGCCACGGCGAGGGAGTTGACGAACGTCGTCCCGAACCGACCGAAGGCGTCGGCGATGCATGCGGTGAGCAAGCGCGGCGTCACCCGGTTGCCCCGCGAAAGCCCCGAGCCATCGGACAACACGAAATCCTCACCGTCCTGGAAGCCCAGCGCCGCAAGGTATGACGCGATCGCCGCGTTGCCGTTGTCCCACGAACCGGACTCGCCGGTCACGTGATGGCCGATTCGCTTCACCAATGCCTCGGCGTAAAGGTTTTCGCTGGACTTGTTCACCCGTGCGAGCACCACCGAGAGCTTGGTCTCGAGCCCACCGATGTGCCGCCAGCCGCCGATGCCGTTGATCAGGTCTTCGCGTAGCGCCCGGTCCTGCATGGGCGTCCCGTCCACGGCAATGCCGGCAGCTTCGATCCGCTCGCGCAGAACCACGCCGAAGAACGCCGTCGGGTTGTCGATCGTGATCCGCAGCGGCCCCTGCTCCCGACGTGCGTTGGTCTGGCCCGCAAGCGTGATGCGATTGGTGCCGAGGATGCGATCCAGGATGACCGCGTTCTTACTACCCTTCACGCAGCGGTTGGTGATCGACGCATAACCGGTCGGTGGTGAGAGGCGATAGCCGACCCGCTGCCCGTTGCCACGCGGCTGCACGTAAAAGTCCACGCAGTTGGCGTTGAGGTTCAGGCCGCCGACCTGTGCACCATATGGACGAACCTGATCGCGCTGGCCCCAGCGCGGGTGCATGTATTCCTGGTCGAACACGCTGTCATCGACGAGCAGTGCGCCGATGTCGCCACCGGGCTCGAGGATCCGCGCCCACTGATCGAGCGTGGTCGTGGTGGTCCAGCCGAACTGGGCGAGCAGTTCGCTGTCACCGATGGTGGGGTCTCCGTCACCGATGACGCCGACCTCGCGGCGACCGTTGACCTCGCGTTCGACAAGCAGCGTGCGAAAGCGGAAGTCCGGGCCGAGGTAGTGCAGTGTCGCGGCCGTGGTCACGAGTTTCATGTTGCTCGCTGGCAGCATGGGGCTGTCGGCGTTGTGACCGGCGACAACACGCGGCTTGTCGTCGAGCTTGACCACGCTCACACCGACATTGCCCGAACCAAGGCCGGACCGTCGGACTGCCGCGTCGATGTCCTGCTGCAAACCGGCCACCGCCGTCGATGCGTACAGCAACACGCAAAGCAGCGCGAGCTTCCAACACTTCATGTCCCATCCGACACGTTTCACGGGCAGATGGTTGTACCCGCAAGCGATTCGCCTACAACCTTTGGCATGGCAAAGCGCGTGAAACGGCGGTACGCAGTCGGAAATGGACCTGTTCGTGTCGGGGCGATCGGGTATGGCGGTGCGTTTAACATGGGCAAGACGCACCTGACCGAATGTCGTCGGGGCGGGATGGTGCCGACCGCCGTCTGCGAACCTGACGAGCAGCGCCGGGCGCAAGCGGAAGTCGACTTCCCCGGCATCGCGACCTTCGCGTCACTCGACGAACTGCTCAAGGCCGACGCGGCCGACCTGCTGCTGAACATCACGCCCCACGACCTGCACTACCCGCTCGCGCGGCAATGCCTGATGGCGGGCAAACATGTCGTCAACGAGAAGCCGTTTGTCATCACGACCGCCGAAGCCGACAAACTCATCGCCCTCGCCGAGAAGCGCAAGCTCTTGCTGAGCACCTACCACAACCGCCATTGGGACGGGTGGATCTTGCGGGCCATTCGGGAGATCGTCGAGAAGCAGACCATCGGCCGGGTGCACCGCATCGAAGCACACATGGGCAGCTACCAGGCACCACGCGACTGGTGGCGGTCACGCAAATCCGTCAGCGGCGGCATCCTCTACGACTGGGGCGTTCACCTGCTCGAGTATTGCTTCCAGATCCTGCCCGGTGAGATGGTCGAAGTCAGCGGGTTCAAGGCCGAGGGTCACTGGCCGAGCGTCGCAAAGAAGATCGACTACCGCGACGATCATGTCGAGGACGAGGCGTTTGCCGTGATTCGTTTCGATGACGGGGCGTTGGTCAACCTGAGCATCAGCCACGTTCGCAGTGACGGCCTGCCCGACTTCTTGACGTTCGTCGGCGACCGGGGCAGCTACGGCATCAACTGGAGCGGCTGGACCCACCGCAAGACCGGCCGAAACGGGAAGATCAAGGAAACCACCGGCAAGCACCCGAAGAGCCAGGGGCACAAGTTCTACGCCAACGTCGCGAGAGCGTTGGCCGGCGAGGAAGACCTGATCATCACGCCGCAGTGGGCGCGGCGGCCGATTCACGCCATCGACCTCGCCGTCCGCAGTGCGGAGCAAAACAAAACGCTCAAAACCAAGTACGGCTGATCGTCACTTGTTCAACGTTCGGCCCAGATGCTTTTCAACACTGGCGACCTTGCCCTCGATCCGCCCGGTCTTGCCGCGTCGCCAGTCCATCTTGACCGTACACATCACCCGGTCGCTCTCGGCGGAGAGCAATTCGTGGCACTCGCGGATCACGCCCATGACTTGGTCGTACTCGCCCTCGACGCAGGTGCCGAGCGGCCCGACCTTGTAGGCAAGCCCGCTGCGTTCGACGATGTCGAGCGCCTTGGCGACGTGCTCGCCGACGCTCACGCCCTTGTCCATCGGCCAGATGCTGAATTCCGCGAGGAGCATGCGACACGCTACGCTGCCGGCATGACCAAGGATCAACTGGTGGCTCGCATTCGCGAGTTGGCCGTCTTGCACGGCGACTTCACGCTCCGCAGCGGACGCAAGAGCAAGTACTACGTCGACAAGTACCGCTTCGAGACGCAGCCAGATGCGCTGGCGGCGCTGGGCGCGGCGATCGCGGCGCATGCCGGCGACGCCGACCGGATTGCGGGGCCAGAGCTGGGCGCGGTGGCGTTGGCGGCGAGTGCGTCCATGGCGTCGGGCAAGCCGTGCGTGTTCATCCGCAACAGCAAGAAAGACTACGGCACCGCCAAGCAGATCGAAGGCGTCCTCGAAGCCGGGGAAAAGGTGCTGCTGGTTGAAGACGTCCTCACCACCGGCGGCCAAGCGATCGAAGCGATCGAGATGCTCCGCGACATGGGCTGTGAAGTAACCAAACTCGTCGCCGTCATCGACCGGCAGGAAGGGGCGCGTAAAAACGTCGAGCAACTCGGCGTCGAGATGGTCGGGCTTGTGACCAAGGCGGACCTCGGAATCGACGAATGAATCAGACTTCAACGGTGCTTTCGACAATGTCGAGTGCCGCTTCGACCTCAGCTTCGGTCAGTTCGCCGAGTTCTTCGAGCGCGTGCAGCGCCGCCTTCTGCTCGGCGATCTTCTTGTTCGGGCCCCACGCCCCTTCGAATCGGCGGCCATCGACGCTCACGCAGACCTCGAAGCACTTGCTGTGGTCCGGCCCCTTTTCGTCGAGCAGTTCGTACTGCGGCGTCGAGCCGAGGAGCTTCTGGGCCGCCTGCTGGAGCACCGCCTTGAAGTTGTGGGCGTCGAGGTTTTCGGCGACGGTTTTGATCTTCGGCGACATCGTCCGCCGCACGAACTCCGCCGCTGGGGCGAAGCCGCCGTCGAGGTAGATCGCGGCGACGACCGCCTCGTACATGTTCGCGATGAGCGACGCCGGCATCTCCCGCGCGCTGGTGATCCCCTTGCCCGTGATCAGCAGCTTGCCCAGCCCCAGCTCCCGGGCGATCTCCGCGCACGTCTTTCGGCTGACCACGACCGATTTGATCTTGGTCATCTCGCCCTCGAAAAAGTCGGGATACTGGCGAAACAGGTCCTCGCAAACGACCAAGTCCAGCACCGCGTCGCCGAGAAACTCCATGCGTTCGTTGGAGTCGAGGCGATCGTCGGCGATGGAGGCGTGCGTGAGCGACTCCTCTAGCAGAGCGGGATTGTCGAACACGTAGCCGAGCGATTCCTCAGCCTTCATGCGTAAAGTGTCATCCACAGGCGTTCCACATCTAGATTCGGCGCTCGGGGAAAACTACCCGTCGGGCCGAAATCGGTCAACCGCTTTGCTCGCCACTGGCCGGCCGGGTGCCTAACCTGCCCCTCACCCGAAGGAAGCTCCCCATGCATTACCCCCGCCGAATCAGCCATATCAAACGCGCCCGCAAGTTCGGGTTCCGCGCCCGCATGCGGACCAAGAACGGCCGAAAGATCATCAACGGTAAGCGCCGCCTGGGCCGCAAGGTCTCGATCGTCAGCAAGCCCAAGGGCGTCCGCTAGGCACCTCGCACGCCGCGATGTTCACCGGCATCATCGAACAGCCCGCCCGCGTCACCGCGACCGAAGATCATCGCGGCGGCCGGCGCGTTTCCGTTTCACACGCCTGGACCGACCTCCGCCACGGCGAGTCCATCGCGATCAATGGCTGCTGCCTTACCGTCGCCGAGTTCGATGACAACACGGTCACCTTCGACGTCATCACCGAGACGCTCGACAAGACCAACCTCCGCGGCATCTCCAACGGCGACCTGCTCCATGTCGAACGCGCCTTAGCCGCGAACGGTCGGCTCGACGGGCACTTCGTTCAAGGCCACATCGACGCGACCGCCGAGCTCGTCCATCGCGTCGCCAACGACGTCGAATGGCGGCTGCGCGTCCGTGTGCCCGAAGCAATGGTCAAGTACCTCATGCCCAAGGGCAGCGTCTGCATCGACGGCGTCTCGCTCACGATCGCCGACCTGTCCGACGACTGGTTCGAGGTCACCCTGATCCCCACCACGCTCGACAAGACGGCTCTGGGTCAGCGGCCGATCGGCTACCGCTTCAACTTCGAAGCCGACATCCTCGCCAAGACGATCGTCACGCACCTCGAGCGCGTTGCGAACGCACAAGCTCAAAAAGCGTAGTAGACTGATGCACATGGGAGTTCCCTCGGGCGACCGTCCCACCATCGCGATCAGCATGGGCGACCCCGCCGGCATCGGGCCGGAGGTGATCGTCAAGGCACTGGCTGATCCGGACCTGCGGCGGCGGGCCCGGTTCATCGTTTACGGCCTGAACGAGTTGCTCGCCTACGCGGCTGACCAGGCCGAGTTCGACGTGTACTGGTGGCGCGACTCGTTCCGCGGCAAGCTCCGTCACTACCCGCACGACGTCGTCGTGGTCGACTACGACACCTACGACCACGTCGGCCCGGCCCTGCGCGGCGCGTCCAAGCTCGGCGGCGAAGCGTCCATGCGGTTTCTCAACGACGCCCTCCGTGCCACCACCGACGGCATCGCCGACGCGCTCGTCACCGCCCCGATCTGCAAGGAATCGTGGAAGCTCGCGGGGTACAGCTATCCCGGCCACACCGAGTTTCTCGCCGAGCGGACCAAGGCCCGGCAGCACGCGATGATGTTCGCCGGCGGGCCACTCAAGGTCGTGCTCGCCACGATCCACGTCCCGCTCAACAGCCTCTGGGGCACGCTCAACATCGGCAGTGTCCTGCGCCCGACCGAACTGCTGCACCGATCGCTCGTCGATGACTTCGGCATCCCGAACCCCCGCATCGCCGTCGCCGGGCTCAACCCGCACGCGTCGGAGAACGGCCTGTTCGGCGACGAGGAAGAACGCATCATCGCCCCCGCGATCCTCCATGCCCGCGAGACGGGTATCAACGCGATCGGGCCGATCTCACCCGACGTGGTCTTCCGCGAAGCCGCCCAAGGCCGCTACGACGCCGTCGTCGCGATGTACCACGACCAGGGCCTGATCCCCGTCAAGCTCCTCGCGTTCGACCAGTCGGTGAACATGACGCTGGGCCTGCCGATCATCCGCACCAGCCCCGACCACGGCACCGCCTTCGACATCGTCGGCCGCAACAGCGCCAACCCCGGCAGCATGACCGCCGCCGTCCGCATGGCCGTCGAACTGGCGGAAAAGCGCCTGGCAGCCAAGCAGTCGATCGCCATGCCGACGTAGGGCAGTGCCTGCCCTACGAAAAGAGCCCCACCAACCCCTCCATCTGCCCGCGCTTGGTCAGGTCGAACTGCAACGGCGTCACCGTGATGTACTTGTCCCGCAACATCGCCACGTCCGTATCGGCATCCGTGCTGTCCAGGCGAAATTGGGAGTTGTTCCAGTAGTAATCCCGGCCACCGGGCGAGATGCGGTGCTCGTAGGTATCGACGTACGGCCGAACGCACTGCCGACAGACATGGATGCCCTTCGGCGACTCTCCGGCGGGCAGCGCGGGCAGATTCACGTTGACCACCTCGCCCTTGCCGAGCGTCGGCAAGAGCTTCTCGACCACCGGCAGCGACCACCGCGCGGCCCGGTGCAGGTCGTTGTCCGCGTCCTTGTCGAAGTGCAACGACAGCGCGATCGCCGGCAGGCCGAGGAACGCCCCCTCGATCGCCGCCGCGACAGTGCCGGAGTAGACGACGTTGATGCCGGAGTTGGCCCCGTGGTTGATCCCGCTGACGACCGCGTCGGGCCGCTGCGGCAGGATCGCGTCGACGGCGAGCTTCACGCAGTCGGCCGGGCTGCCCGCGACCGCGGTCCCGTCCCAGTCGCCGAAGTTGCGCTTCTCGACCATGAGCGGCTCGCCGAGCGTGAGCGAGTGGCTCTTGGCACTCTGCACCGTCGCGGGGGCGACGACGTCGATCGTGTAATGGGCGGCCAGCTCATCGCGGATCGCGTGCAAGCCGCCGGCGTCGATCCCGTCATCGTTGGTGCAGAGCAATCGCATGTCCGCATCGTAGTCCGACCCGCTAGATCGCAAGCGCCACGTAGCCGACGACCGCGACCAGCAACGCTCCGACCACCACGGGCACCACGGTCCGGCGCAGGATGGCGTTGTAGTTGTCCGTCCCGACCACGGCGGCTGCCGCGATGATGTTGAACAGACAAACCGCGTTACCCAGCGACGCCCCGGCAAGTTGCACGCCCAGCACTGTTCCCGTCTCGAGTCCGAGATTCTGAGCCGCTTCCTGTTGCACCGGGCCGAAGATCACGTTGGACACGGTCGTGCTGCCGGTCATGAACGTGCCGAGCGTCCCGAGCAGCGGGCTCAACAGCGGAAATGCCTGCCCACTGGCCGCGACTACACCCGCAACACGATCGACCATCGACGGCCCGTCACCACCGCTGTGGAGCATCAACTGCGTGATGGCGAGCGAAGGAAACAGAACGATCAACACGGTCGTCGACTTCGACACGACCGGACGCAGGTCGACCCGCCAACGCTTCGCAAGCAACAACGCCAACCCGGCGGCCGCGATGAACGGCACCAACGGCGACCGCAACGGCTTGAGCGTGGTGTCAATCCCGCTACCCAACACGTTCCGAAGCGCCAGCTCCACGTTGATCAGTTCCGACAACGACGGCAACACACGGGGGAGAAACAGCAGCACGACGAGCAAGCCGTACGGCAACCAAGGTCGCCACGGCATCCGTTGTCGCTCGAAGAGAAACACGAAACACCCGAGTGCCAAGCCCCCCGCGGCGACGAGCCCGGTTAACTCTCGCAACCACGGCGCGAGCACCGCGTACGTCACCATGATCCCGGCAAGCATCAACCACGCGACCCGCGGCGGCAACTCGCCGGTCTCGGTTCGGACTTGCCGTCGCACGAACCCCATCACCGCCACCGACGCCACCGCGACCCCGATGCCCGCGACGGCGTAGACCCGCCGGACGGTGTCCGCGTCCAGATCCAACGGCCCGGCCAACCCCGCCGTCACCGGCACCCCGACCGCCCCCGACACCGCGAACAGCCCGTTGAACAGCAGAACCGCCGCGATCGACAACGCCGGCGAAAAACCCATCCCGATCAGCAGCAGCGGGACGATCG
>JBCDCH010000098.1 GCA_039182125.1 Planctomycetota bacterium | reverse complement strand
CCCTCAAACAACGTGTCCCAGCCCACCGCGTAGACGATGAATCCGACGATCGCCAGCGTGCCAAACAGAACGAGCAGGCCCTGTAAAAAGTCGGTAACCATCACCGAAACTAGCCCGCCGGTGAGCAGCACGAACATCGCAATACTCAGGATGATCACCATCACCGGCAGCATCGTGGGCAGTTCGAATCCCGCAAGATCGAGGGTTTGGGGCAGGCCGCAGAAGTTGACGATCAGATTTGCGGTGACGGCGGGGAAGATGCCGTAGTTCATCACGCCCGAGATGAACGCCAGGACACCGGCGTACTTGCGGACCCCCGGGCCGTATCGCTGAGCAAAGAAACCGGGCATGGTCAGTGCTCGGGTTTCGCGGAAGCGGTACTGGACCCATCCTGAGAACATCACGAATGCCCAGACCGGCATGGTCATGATGCTCCACCACGCTCCGGGGAAGCCCGAGACGTAAAACTGTTCAAATGTTGCGACGACGAAGATCGCCGCGAAGCCGCCCATGTCGTTGGCCATCGATAGCACGAACCGCCCGGCACAGCGTCCCGCGGCCATGAAATCGGCCACGCTCCGCGATACCCGCGACAACAGCAGAGACGCTCCGCAGAGCAGCAATACAAAGCCGATGACGATCGCCCAGTCCAAACCGGTCATCCGCGGGTGTCTCCGATCCAGCCCGATCTCAAAGCTCGGCCAAACCCATCGCGTCGAATCGTGTTTAGCTCGCGACCCGCACGCGCTCGCGTTCCGATCGGCCGTGCTTGGAGATGGGGCCTGCCGCTATTCATCAATCCTGAAACCTTAAATTCGGTCCGTCGGGGAACGGCTGAACCGCCGAAGAAGGACGGGTAGATTTTTTAAAGTACTTTAATTAAGTATTCTCAGTATACTCGACGGATACCTATCTGCAACCCGAATCGAAAGGCCGCGATGCACGCATCGACGATAAGTCGAAAAACCTTCGGGTTGACTCGCGCCCCATGTCTCCAAGCCAGGGATAGTGATGAAACCTTTTCGCCTGATTCTTGCGTCCGTGGCTCTCACGGCACTCTTCGTCGCTTTGCCCGCGTGGCCCCAGACCAAGCTTTCCGACCGGTCACTTAACGTACTCCTGATCCTGGTCGACGATCTCAATACCGACATCGGCGTCATGGATGGCGGAGCCCGCACGCCTCACATCGACCGGCTCGCCGGCCGGGGGGTGCTCTTCACCAACGCCCATTGCAACGCCCCGGTTTGTAACCCTTCGCGCACCAGCTTTCTGACCGGGATGCTGCCCCCCCATACCGGTGTCCGCGACAATCGGGCTTACTTCCGCGACGTGCCCGGCAACCAAGACGTCGTCACGCTGCCACAGCACTTCCAAAACCACGGCTACATCACCGTCGCCGCGGGCAAGGTGTTCCACCACGGCTGGCTCGAGAACCGCAGTCACCCCGGCCGCAAGCTTCTCGACCGTCCACACTCCTGGGGCCAGTACGCCCCAATCCCCGTAGGTACGCCGACTCCGAAGCCTCCGCTCAATAACTGGCACGCAGGCGAAGTGACGACTTACTGGGGCAAGAGCTTCTGGTGGGGGCGGACCGGTACGCCAGACATAGAAACCGGCGACTTCCGCAACGCCGACTACGCCGCGGACTTCCTGGGCCGAGAACGCGATCGGCCTTTCTTCTTGGCGTGTGGTATCTACCGGCCGCACCTGCCGTTCGTCGCGCCCGAGCCGTACTTCGACGAGTATCCGCTGGACGAAATCGACTGGCCCTCGGGTGTACGCTCCCGCGACGTCGACGACTTGCCCGACCGTGGCCGACGCTTCGCGTTGCGGACCGGGCTCAACAACGCCATCCGTAAAAACGATCGCTGGAAGCAGGCAATCCAGGCCTACTACGCGTCGACTACCTTCGCCGACGCGGCGGTCGGCCGCGTGCTCGACGCCCTCGAAGCCAGCCCGCATCGCGACGACACGCTCGTCGTCTTCGCCAGCGACCACGGCTTTCACTTGGGCGAGAAGAGCCACTGGACGAAATTCACGTTCTGGGACCGCTCGACCCGCGTGCCTTTGATCGTTGCGGGGCCGGGCATCGAGCCGGGTATTTCGCCGCGGACCGTGTCGCTTGTCGACTTGTTTCCCACGCTTAATGAGTGGATCGGTCTACCCGCAATCGACCGGCACGACGGCTATAGCTTCGCGCGCTTACTCCGTGACCCCGCGGCCGAACACGATGTGATCGCCCGAGTCTTCCAGGAGCCCAAAGATCACGAGGCGATCATCGATGAAGATTTTCGCTACATCCGCTACGCCGACGGCGGCGAAGAACTCTACGACCGCCGGATCGACCCCCACGATTGGCACAACCTCGCCGAAGACCCCGCTTACGCCAAGACCTTGGAACACTATCGCGGTTTGCGGTTCTTCGGAACGAGTACCCAGTAAGTACAAGCCGACCTAGCCTTCGCCAAACGACAGCGGTCTGGCGTGGGCTAATGAGCTAGATGCTTCAGGTCGGACGTCAGACAAGACTCAGTCGGCGGCTGCGGTGCCTGAGCCGAACTCACCAAACGGGTACGGCGTGGAACGGACGTAAGCTTCCAGCTGGGACCGCAATCGTTCGAGCGTCGAGGCGTGGGCCGGGTCGTCGGCGAGGTTGTGCTGCTCGTCGGGGTCGGCGTGGAGGTCGTAAAGCTGGTCGGGATCGAAGTAGTGCGGGTGCTTGCGCATCGACGGCCAATTGTTGTCGGTGCCCCCGGGGATGTTGAAGGTGTGCGGATACGGATCGTTGGTCCGATTGTCGCCACGCGGCAAGCCGATACGGTCGCGACGGGCGAACCATCGCCGCAGTTGTTGTCGACGGATTTGCATCGGCACATTCTGCGCGTACTCCGACGGCCGCAGCGCGAGGTACTTGAACCGTTCACCGACGACCGCGCGCGAGTATCCCAATTCACCGATGACGTGGTCGCGTACGGCGTCGGCCTCGCCGCGGAGCACCGGCGACAGGTTTACGCCGTCGAGTTTGACGCCAGACGTTTCCGAATCGATCCCGGCCAGAGCCAGAAACGTCGGAACGAAGTCGACGTTGGACGCCAGCGTGTTCTCAAGGCGTTGAGGTTTGACGCCGACACCGGGGCCCCAGACGACGGCCGAACTCCGCATGCCGCCCTCGTAAAGCGACGACTTGCCTTGCTCGATGCCGTGGTCGTTGAAGAACACGACGACGGTGTTGTCCAGTTCGCCAAGGGTTTCGAGACGCTCGATGACCACGCGGATCAGATCGTCGGTCCATAGGGTGTTGCCTTCGCGTCCGTGCTCGGACGTGGGGTCGATGCCGGCTTCGGTGAGTCGGCGGCGGACCTCGTCGGCCGAGATCAGCACGTCCATCGGCTCGTCGAGCAGGCCCAACGGCGTGATCCGGCGGTCGGCGTCCCAAGTGTGCGGGCTGCTGTTGGGGCCGTGTGGCGTGGTCGTCGCCAAGTAAAGGAAGAAGGGGCGATCTGCGGCGAGGTCGAGAAATTTCAAGGCGCCATCGGCGAGCCAGTCGAGGTTGTGGGCCCGAAGCGCCCGCGGTTGGTTCGCTGCCAGGTTGTCGTGGTAAAGCCGATCGGCGTAGTCGAACCCGGCGCCCAGAAACGCTTGGCGGACACGCTCGTGGTTTTGACGTAATTGATCGATGATCGCGGGGTCGCGCGGATCGTCATCCGCGGCGAAGCCTTCGAATTCGGGCACCTCGATCACATGATTCTTGCCGATCACCCCGGTGAAGTAGCCGGCTTTTTGAAGCATGCGCGGCAGCGTCGGAGTGTCGGGCAGAATGAGCGTGTTTTGCGCGACCATGGGGTAGTCGTGAATCTCGACGCTTCGCATCACGGCGGTGTTGACGGCCCGTGAGCCGAGTTGGCCCGTCAAGCAGGCGAACCGACTGGGCACGCAGATCGGCGTGGTGGCGTACATCCGCGGCAACACCGTGCCCTCGGCGGCGAGGCGGTCGAGCGTCGGGCTCACGTTACGCGGCCGGCCGTTGGGCAGGCGGCCCTCGTCGAGGTGGTTTTGCCGGAGCCGCCGCTCGTCGTCGACGATGACGAAGACGAAGTTCGGGCGCTCGGCGGCGGGGCTGTCATCGGCGTCTGCCGAGACTGCGTCGCCTTGGGCCGTCGCCGCCATCACCCCCAGCCACAGAACGCAACACAGCCCGAAGAAGTTCAAACCCTTCGGATTCGTGCGCGTGGAACCCGTCGCATACGGCCGGTATGGATCAAGCAACATGTGCATGCCTTCTTGATTTCAAGAGCAATTGCGACCGTGGCGGACACGCTTTGAGCGCGCTCGGATCGTGTTTGTCTGCGGGGCAATCTTCTCGATCGTTTTATTCGATCCGCTCAAGGATCAGGTGGTCGAGTCGATCGACCGCCGACCCCGACGCACGCAGTCGGTCGAGCCTGACGGTGATCGGCATGGGGCCGGCCTGCTGAAACTCGATTTCTCCCAGGTCCATGGCTTGGGTTCGGTCCCACCCGAATACGGGCTGGTCGTAGGTCATGTTCAGCTTACGATCGACTTCGCCTTTCACCTCGCCCTGGACGCCGAAAGTCACCGAGAATAGCGCCCCGGTCGCCCGTTTGCTTCGGCCCAGCAGGTAGACCCGAAACCGGCCGGGCTCACCGACCACGGCGTCGAACGTCGCGGCGTCGCCAACTTGATCCCAACCGAAGATCGCGTGGGCCGAGAGCGAAGTTCCGCGTAGCGCCGAGGCCGAACGCATCTGGATGATCGCCGGCGTCTGATCGTGGTTGCCGTCGACGTAGTTGACGACGGGTGTAAACGCCGCGGGCTCTGAGAGCACGCCGTTCCACCAGGCTCGTCCGGCCTCGGCTAGTTCCGACTTCACCGTCGCTTGCCTGGCGATCGGTCGGCGTTCACGTGGGTCTTCTTCCAGGTTGAACAACTCGACGTTCCCGTTGTTCTGCACCCACTTGAACGACCCTCGACGCACCGCGAGGTTCATGCCGTCGAAAGAGAAGCGGTCGGGTTCCGCGGTTTTGTTGATGACCTGGAATGTTTGCAGCTTCCCCAATCGCCAAGGATCGAACGAATCTTTCGGCTCGGCTTCGGGGAAAAATACCAGGCGCTCGGCGAGTTGTCGCTCAAGCGCCTCACGCTCCGCGGGGTCGCCGAGCAGCAAGTCGGAAACGCTCCGGCCGTCGAGCGGTTTGGCGCGGGAAGGCACCTCTGCGCCGGCCACCTGTAGCAGCGTTGGGAAAATGTCCTCGGCAGTGACCGTGCCGGCGACATCCCCGGGCGTGATCGTGCCCGGCCAACGGGCGAAGAACACGCTGCGGACGCCATTCTGATAGATCACGCCCTTGCCTCCACGCAGCCCGTTCGGATTGCGTGCGTTCCACTCCGGGCCGCGCGTGGCGTAGGGCTTGCCGGGAACGCCCGGTGGTCGCCCCGCGCCCGACGGCACCGGGCCGTTATCGCTCAGGAACAGCACGACCGTGTCCTCGGCCAAGCCCGCCTCTTCCACAGCCGTAAGCACCCGGCCGATCTGGTCGTCCAGGAAATGCACCATCCCCCAAAAGGCCGCGAGGTTTTCCGAGTCCCCGCGATCCAGGAAAGGCTGCTGATACCGTTGCGGCGATCGCCACGGCGAGTGGGGCGACATATACGGCAGGTACAGAAAAAACGGCCGGTCTCGGGGTTCCCGGATGAACTCGATCGCGTGGTCGGTGAAGTGCATCTCGGCCCAATCGGTGATCGGCCGCGGCTGACCGTTGACCGATTCGGCGGCTCTTTCCTCGGGCGTGTAGCGATACAGATTCGCCATGTGGGCAAGTTCGAAGCCGCGTTGCCATGGGTAGTAGCGATCGCCAAGGCCGCCGTGCCATTTACCGAACATCGCCGTGGCGTAACCGGCTTCGCGGAGTGCTTCGGCCAGCGTCACCTCGTCGGTCGACATGAAATCACGCCCACCATTGACGCCCCACACGCCGGTACGTTGGAAGTAACGCCCCGTCAGCAGCGACGCCCGCGAAGGCGCGCACTTGAGATGGACATGAAAGTCTGTCAGCCGGACCGACTCCTTCGCTAAGGAGTCCAACGTCGGGCTGATCGCTCGGGGGTTGGTTCGTCCGAGGTCGTCGTGCCCGAGGTCGTCGGCAAGGATGAGAATGATGTTGGGCTGAGCACTTGCGGCAACGTGGCCTGACGCCAGACCAAGGCCAATAAGCAGCAATACAAAACCCAAGAAGTAGTGTCGAAACATCTCTGCAAACCTCGCTTAGATGAGCCTGTAGGAACAGGGGCAACGCGATACAGCGCCGATCCATCGCGGCCCGTAAACGCGGCTCCCAATCTCTGTGGCGTGAAGCCTCACTGCCCGAGCCAAAAGGTCTCCCACTCGGGCGAATCGTCGGGCACACGCGGTAAATCTTCGAAGGCGAGGTTCGCCGCGCTGCCATCGGCGTAGCCCACCGTTCCTCGGTCTTGGTGGGTGGCGGCCGCGGAACGAAAGGTCGGCTCGATGGTGCCGAACTGCATGCGGTCGGCGTCTTCATTGACGTTGAACGATTCGAGCAAAACCATCGCCGACGAGGCCGACCGGATCGCTTCGATCGATTTGAAGCGCGAGCGGATGATCCCCGCATTCACGGCGGGGTCTTCGTAATCCCGGAGCGTCGTGCCGATCATGCCATTGAAGGCGTAGCTCCAGGCCCAGGGGTTGGTGTTGTCGATCGCGGCGATGCCGGTGCTGGGGTCGATGCGGTCCGCGCCGTTCGGGCAAGAAAAGACCGAATCAATCGTGGCTTCACGCCACTCTTCGAAGCCCGCGGTGTTAAGAGGGAACTCACGTCCAAGTACCACGGGTGCGATGAAATCTCGATTCCACCGCGCGGCCCATCGGAAGTTGACCGGGCTATTGCCGAATCGGTCCGTGTTGGGCCAAATCGCCATGGGCAAAGCAACGTTGTAGTCGGTCGCGTAGACGTAGGTGCCAATGGCGCACTGCCTCAGGTTGCTGGTGCAGGCCACCAGTTGCGCCGCCTTGCGTGCCGCCGAGAGGGCAGGTAGTAGCAGGCCTACGAGGATCGCGATGATGCTGATCACCACGAGCAGCTCAATCAGGGTGAAGCCGTCGCCGCGACGTCGTGGCTTATTGAAGGGCTCGGAACGCACGGCCGGAGGGCGGATCGAAGATCGAGGCATGGGCGGCGACTTTCTAAAAGTCCCATCGGATGATTTGCAAGACGAAGCCAAGTGGCGGAGCGAGAAAACGGGATGAGAAACCCGGAGCACAGGGTGCCGGTTGCGTCAAGGTGTTACCAGCAAATCCGACTCGGTCAGGACGGAATTCGAGATCCGCACTTCGTCGAAGAGTCCGCCGAATGGTTGATCGCCGTCTGCGGTCTGTCCGAGGGTCAGGGGTGCCAACGCCTCGGTGCCATCTGCCGCGTCCTCCCAGTTCCCAAACGAGCGAGGGACGGTTTTTTTACGCAGCTCTCCGCCTTGCGTCAGGTCCTTGGCAAAGTATGTAACCGTGTCCGACTGGTTATCGAACACCACGGCGACGTAATAGCTCCGGCCTGCCCGGAGCGCGATGTCGTCAGGATTTGCGCCTACGGGGTCGGAGTTGCTGTTGACGATATCACTGCCGCCTTGACCTTCGAAACGTTGGTTGTGAACCAAGGCCAGCCGGTAGCTGTCTCCATCCACTGCTGCGCCCAAAGCACCGTTGCCCGCAGACTGCACGTTCAATCGGAAGACCTGGTCTTCGCGGTCCGAGCCCCACTGAGCGATCAAGGTCTGTTGGGTTTTGGCGGCAAAAGCCTCGATCTGCACGTAAGCCTCGAGCGAAAGACCTTGGCCGCCCGTAACCACTCCCGGCAACTCCGCCGTCGACGCGGGCGCGGCAAAAGCCTGATGATTAGACGTGCCGGTCTGTGGCACGGGGTTGTCGAAATCGCTACCGCCCTGCGCAACATCCGGAGCAGCGGTGAGCGGCGCTTGGCCGACCGAGTCTTCCGCGACCGCACCGGCCTCGGCTCGGTAGTAATGGATCGGTTCGGCGTTGACGGCAAAGCATGTCGCCAACAACATCACCATCTCAGCGAAATGTCGCGAGCGACGAGTTACTACGGTGGGCTTGGCCCAAGGCTTTTGCATGGAGGTCTCCTATTGATCCATGCCCGGAAGCGTTACTAGAAGAGAACGAAGATACAAGTCCCAAGGCGGTTGAATTAATTGATTTAAAGTACTTTAAATATCAGATCGCGTCAAGGCGACTTTGATGGATTCTCGAGCCGTCTCTGAGCACAAACTCTATTTTCTGAGCAGGCACGGGAACGTAGCGCTCAAACTCGGCGATCTAACCAGAAGTACTGGATTGAGGTTAGGCAGGGCGGCACACCCGCGACGCTGAAGATCGGCTCAGAATCCCGGATGGCTCCGGATTGGCGCTTTCGACGAATCATGATGCGTAGAGATTTATTTAGCCAGGACACCATGATGAGGGACAATGGGGCAGGTATCTCTTCGTCGCCTGATGGGCGGCCTGCTGATCTCACCCTGCTCCGGATCGAGGTTTCGAGTTCCGTTCCGGCTACACGGGCGCGAGCGTCGGGATCGGTTGAGGCTGCGGGATACCCGGGCCACCTGGTCGAAGCGCGTCGTCGGTCCGTTGCATCCACGACGTGAGGCGCCTATCCAGATCGGCATACACCTCGGCGTAAGCCGTGTCCCCGCTGCGGTCGCGGCGTTCGGTGGGATCCAACCGCAGGTCATACAACGAATCAAACACGTCTTCTCGGGAAGCCTGGCCTTGCGTGGTTGCAGTCGGCCAGCCCGCTTCGAACATGTCGTCCTTCACGCCCGATGGGTCGGCGTTTTGGCTGATCTTCGAAGGGTCGGTATAGAAACGACGGACGAGCTTAAAGCGGCCATGCCGAACACTGCGTTCGGGCTGACGTCCGGATCGACCGTGTACGTTGATCTCAGCGAACAAGCTGCGCGGCGCATCGTCAAGGCACGCTTCGGTAGGGAGCGGCTGGCCCTCCAAGTGATCGGGCGTTTCGAGATTGGCCACGCGACAGATCGTGGGAAAAACGTCGAGGTGACTGATCGGACCGTGGACGGTCTGTCCCCCGATATAGCTTCCGGCGCCGCTGGCGATCAGGCCAACACCCAGGCCCGCGTCGGTCAGGGTGCACTTGGCCATGGGTACCCCCGGGCCGTGGTCGGTCGTGTAGATCACCAACGTCTTCTCGCGTAAGCCCAAGGCGTCGAGCCGCGCGAGCACCCTGCCGATGGCGTCGTCAAGCATTGCCGCCATCGCGTCGAAGTTGGCCTGCCATCGTCGGGAACCGATCGTGTTCTGTAACCAGTAGGGCGGCGTGGCGCGATCGATCTTTTGGTCGCTCGGCTTTCGATCCGGCTGGATCTGCTTCGCCGCGTTGGTGTGCGTCTCAACCATACCTACGTCGAGGAACCACGGCGCTGTTCCACGGCCGTGCTGCACCAGCCAGTCGCAGGCCGCTTCGGCTACCCGAGGGGCGGACATCGCCGGGTCGCACCGGCCTGTTGCGCCGCCGATCACCTCGCTTCGTACGTCGTTGTAACCCAAGTCACGTTCGTCGGCCGTGACGTGCTGGACGCCCATCAGCGCTGCCCGATAGCCGTGGCTTTGCAAGAACTTCACGAGGTGACGCTCGGGCTTGCCCAACGGATACCCGAAGTTCGATAGCCCCCATTGCCCGACCTGGTGGGGGTATTGGCCGGTCAGCAGCGCCGCCCGCGAAGGGGAGCACGTCGGCCCGACGCAGAAAGCGTTGCGGTAGCAGACGCCTTGATCCGCAAGGGCTTGTAAGTTCGGCGTCGAAACCGGACCGCCAAACGGCGAGAACAGCCTCCCCGAGTCGTGAGAGTGCAGGTACAGAATGTTGGGGTGGGCGTCGCACATCAAGAGATTCCACGGATGAGTGATCTATCGGCTGCGGCGGACTGATCACCGCCGTGGTTTACGTTGGCGTGGGCACCATGGCTTGAAGCCCGTTGACACAACGCAAAACGTCTGGCGCGGTGAGCTGTTCCAGAGTCAGCCGCCGATCGCCGGTGACATGGAACACCGTGGATTCGCCGGGCAAGAGCGTCACGAGCTGTCGATCAATCCGAGCCGAAGGTTCGATCCGGTCGGCCAGCAGACACAGCTCGCGGACCAAGACGTCGCTGGCGACCGTGAGGCGCTGGCCGGCGTCGGTCTCTTCGAGCGTGTAGTTCAAAGTCGGCGTTGGGTACTCGACGTCACGGTCCCGGCCAAAGAACCACCATGCGCGGTTGTCCGTGGGTTCGCCGTCGATATGGGCCATCAGGAATTCGTCCGCCTCGCCGATCCACGATTCAGACAGCTCCCATTTCTGCACGCCGCGCGGCGCGACGTCCACGGCGAACGTCTTCGTGTCGAGCAACTGGCCCGCTACGTTCATGCGCGAGACTTGCATTCGGCCGCGCCAACGTTCGGCATGGTCGTTATGCAGGTAAGCGGCCAGCCGTTCAACCTCGACGCCCGATGGCGTGACGCGGGCCGGCATCAGAGTCAGTAGTCGCGATCGGAAGAAACGTTGGGTCGCGTGCCACATGAGCTTGGGCCGGCCGTCGCCATCGATCGCCGACCAACTCGTTACCGGCCAGCAATCGTTGAGCTGCCAGTACAGCGCCCCGCTGCACCAGGGCGACAACGACCGGAACCATTCGCAGCCCAGCGCGATCGCGCGAGCCTGCTCGATGGCGGCGATGAACCACTGGTCTTCGTAACGATCGGGTGGATCGTGTGAGTCGGCCAAGCGTTCGAGTCCGCGTTGGATACCGTCTTTTTGTTTGTTGTGCAGCGTCATCGCTTCCGACGACCAATGCTGCTGGTCTTTGGGGATCGCCCGGTCGAGCGTCGCCCAATTGGGTGGGGCCATGTACCCGAACTCGCTTGCGAACCGCGGGAAGTGGCCGAGATAGTTGCGGTAGTCTCCGTCGTGGTTCCAGACGTCCCAGATATGACAGTTGCCGTATTCGTTGCCGTTGGGGTGTCGGTCGAGGTTGCCGGAGAAGGGGCTGCCCGGCCAGTACGGCCGGGACGTGTCGAGCTCCGCGACCACCCTGGGGAGTAAGTCCAGGTAGTAGCCCAGGCCCCATGTCAGTTCGCCATTGGGGTAGACCCCCTCGAACGCGGGCCAATCGAAAGCGGCCCAGAAGTTTTCGTTGCAGCCGTTCCAGATCACGAGCGACGGGTGTCGCGATAGCCGCGCGACGTTGTCCCGCGCTTCGGCCTCGACCTCCGAACGCAACGGCTCTTCCTCGGCGTAGCACGCGCAAGCGAAACCGAAGTCCTGCCACACCATCACACCGAGTTCATCGCAGATCTCGTAGAACGCGTGGTCTTCATAGATCCCGCCGCCCCAGACGCGCAGCATGTTCATGTTGGCATCAACCGCTTGCTCGATTCGCTGGCGATAACGCTGCGGCGTGACCCGATGCGGGAAGCAATCGTCGGGGATCCAGTTGGCGCCCTTGCAAAACACGCGCTGGCCGTTGACCTCCAAGTGGAAGCTTTCACCCCGTGTCAGGCCCTGGACCATCGAACCGCCGCCGTCGCGGGTGTCCGGTTCGGTGATGAGCCGAACCTGCCGCAGCCCGACTTTTTGTTCACAAACATCCAACACCCGTCCGTCCGCGGCAACGAGCTCAACCCGTAGCTCGTAGAGCGGCCGGTCGCCGTAGCCGATCGGCCACCAGCGTCGAGGTTCATCGACCGTCAGCACGATCGGATCGCCGCCGGGTCTGCCGGACCAATCGTCATCCCGCTCCGCCACGACCCGGCCATCAGGCGAAGCCAGCACGCAACGCAAAGACACCCCGGAAGCTTCCGCCGCTATCTCTCCGTCGGCGTGGACTTCCACGGTTGCCGTTTGCGTGTCGGCCTGCGTCACCAGCGGCCGGACATCGTGCAGTCGCGCAGCGGACCAAAATTCGATTCGAGCCGGTCGCCAAATCCCGCACGTCACCAGCTGCGGCCCCCAGTCCCAGCCGAAGTTACACGCCATCTTGCGGATCATCTGATGCGGCAGCTGCGGGTTCGTACCCGACCCCACGCCAGGCCGAGCTCCGACTTCTCTTTCCACGCTTCGTGCGTGGTCGATCGCCGACCCGAAATGCACCGAAAGATGATTCTCGCCCGGGACCAACACGGCTCGAACATCGAAGCGATGCCGAACGTGCATGTTTTCTGCCGTGCCCACCATTTGCCCGTTCAACGCAACCTTCGCAACGGTGTCCAGCCCTTCGAAGACGAGATCGATCCGCTCTTCGTGGAGCAGCTCCGGATCGACTTGGAAGGTGGTCCGGTACTCCCAATCGCAGGCCCCGACCCATCGGGCGGACACCTCGTTCATTCCGACATAGGGATCTTCGATCCGTCCCGCCGCAAGTAGATCCGTATGGATACACCCCGGCACGGTTGCGGGAATTGCAACGCCTTCCACTTGATCAGGAACAGCAACGCTGACGGGTACCCGGCTTAGATGGGCGGTCCATTCGGCGGGTAAGACTTGGTGTTTCATGGAGATAAAGCGATCTTGGGGAAGTGGTCCGGGCTGTCTGTGCACCTCGTAAAGCGAGGCTAGACTTGATTAAAGTACTTGAAATTAATTTACCTCAAGATCTATTGGCCTCAAAATAAAGTTGATGGTGCTTTACTGTGTCACTGGGCGGACCATGCGAATGCCGT
>JBCDCH010000097.1 GCA_039182125.1 Planctomycetota bacterium | reverse complement strand
TCGCCGACCTCTTCGGCCGTGGCGCCAGCTTCGTCAGCGGCGGCCTCGGCTTCATCGACGGCCTCGTCAACGGCGTCCTCAAGATCCGAATCGGACTCTTCGCAGCCGATCAGGAATGCGGCACCGCCGAGAAGTGCTACGGCGAAAAGTGCGTTACGGGAAAGTTTGATCAGTTCCATGAGTATCTCCTTCGTTCTTTGGTTCAGGCCCGCGTGCCAGGCACGAAAGTGAATGACGCGTCCATCGGGCCTCGTCGGGTCGTTGCCCCGCTGCGGTGGGGACCATTTCCCCGGGGGAACATCCCCCGACGACTGCGATCATGATCATAAATGGGGTGCCGCGTCAACCACCGAAGCACTCCGAATACGCATTGATCTGGATTAATCGATCACCCCACCCAGATGGCCGGCCTTCAGTCGAGCTTCGGCGTCGGCCGCTGCGGCATCGAGTCGCGGCCGATCGCCCGCAAGAAAGGCCTGCAAAATTGCCGCGGCAGCCAACGCATCCCGGCGTTGTTTCTTCTTTTTGTGGGTCAACTTCTCACCGGCCGCCCGACGCTGGGCCAACTGCGCATCGGCGGCGAGACTCGTGCGGCGCTCGTCGAACAGAAACGTCGGCAATCCCGTCCGATCCCGCACTATCCGTGCAAACCGCAGCGCCTCCAGCGCCGGCTTGCCTGCGGTGCCGTCCATGTTCAACGGACAACCCGTGACGATTTGCTCCACCCCTTCGTCGGCACAAGCTTCGACAATGCCCGCGATGACCGTCTCGCGGTCGGCCGACTCGATCACACGCAACGGCGAGACGAACTGCCCCGCCGGATCACTGAGCGCCAGGCCGGTGCGCTTCCCGCCAAGATCAATGCCGAGCGACCGCATCGAGCTCAACGGAAGCGATCGCCGTACTCGTCGGCGACCATTTTCTGGAGTTCCTTGACCCGCTGGGCGTCGGCCTTGGGGCACACCATGGTGCAGTCCTTGGTGTGAACGATGACCATGTCGCTCACGCCGACCAGGCCGACGACGTGGTCGGGGTCCTTGGACATGATGATGTTGCCGTCACAGTCGAGGATCACGAGGTTGTCGGCCTCGACAGCATTGTCGTGGTCGTCGATCTCCAGCGTCTCGGCCAACGCGGGCCACGAACCGACGTCGAGCCATTGGACGGGCATCTCGACGACGCTGACCTTACCCGCCGCCGCTGCCGACTCCATCACGCCGAAGTCGATGCTGATCTTTTGCAGCTGCGGGTAAGTGGCGTTGAGCACGTCGTTCTGCTGATCGGTGCCCCACGCGTCCTTAATCTTCATCAGACCGGCATGAGCGTCCGGAAGATTCTGCTCGAGCTGGGCGAGGATCGTGTCAGCCCGCCAGACGAACATGCCGGAGTTCCAGTAGTAACGCCCGGACTCGACATAACGATCGGCGGTGGGCTTGTCGGGCTTTTCCTTGAACGCCTGGACGCGAAAAGCTTTCTTGCCATCGTCCGTGAAGCCGTCGATGGGCGCGCCGCGATGGACGTAGCCCAGACCGGTGTGGCCGTGGGTCGGCACAATGCCGAAGGTCACCAACGTGTCGTGAATCTGGTCGACGACATCGAACCCGGCAGTCAGCGCCGCAGCGAAGTCTGGGATGGGCTCAATGACGTGATCCGCCGTCACGACCGCGAACGACGCGTCCGGATCGAGCTTGTGCAACACTGCCGCCGAGAAGCCGACCGCGTTGGACGTGTCCCGTCCCATCGGCTCCCCGAGCAACCGCTCGTCGGTCAGCTCCGGCAAGTCTTCAAGGATCGCCGCGCGGTGCTGCTCACCTGTGCAAACGAAAATGCGTTCGTCGGGCAGGAACGAGGCGAGTCGTTCGTACGAGACGCGGAGCAGCGACTTGCCGCCGACGACGGGCAAGAGTTGTTTGGGCCGATCGCCGCGGGACAGGGGCCAGAGTCGCGAGCCGCTGCCGCCGGCCATGATGACGCCGTATCGCATGGTGGAATGTCTGTGGGGCGAGGTTGGTTGGGGGTACAGAAACGATCAATTTTGAACTTAACCGAGTCGGTGCCGCGTTGCAGCCTTCACGCAAAGAAAAAACCGTCGGATCGACCGGGTCGTATCTTCATGCATGGACACCGCCTGCAACATCGATTCCAAAGGCCGGCTCTTTCGCGGCGTACTCGGCAGCGTAACGCTGATCATCGCGGGCATCCTCGGCATCCTCTGGGCGTGGCCGACCGGGTCGATCCTGGCATGGATCGTCGTCGTAATCGCCGTGGGCTTCGGGGCGATGGGCCTCTACCAGGCCAAACGCGGCTGGTGCGCCGCCCGGGCGATGGGGATGAAGACGCCGATCTGAAGCGGATGACACCTGGGTATTTTGAACTGGCGAAACCGGAACGTGGTCGGTTAATGTGCGGGCATGCCCGAGTCCCTGCTTTCCGCCCCGGCCACCGGTTACTCGCCGCGACTGCAAATGACCCTTCGCGTCGGCGGTCGTGATTTTGACATTGCCGAAAGTGGCCCAGACTTTGTCGCGCTGCGTGATGCCGCCGATGTAGAGGCAGCCGAGGCATGCATCATCACCGACATTGACGGCGAAGTTGATGAGGTCATGGTTGGCTTGGCCGACGGCATCCGAGCCGATCGTGACGAGCAACCGATCATCCGTCGGAAACGACGTGCCTGATGGAACTGCCGATTGAACTCGAGTGGTATCTCGTTCACCGAAAGCTTGAACCGGTCAAGCCCTTGGGCGAAGGCAAGGACGGGGCGGTGTGGAGGCACGACGGCGGCCTCTGTGCCAAGATTCACCATGTCCGGGATGTGTACTTTCGCGAACTGCACTGTTACCGACGCTTGCGTGCGAGGAGAATCCGCCATGTGCTCGGACTTCGTGTACCGCAACTGATCGACCATGATGACGACCGTCTCATCATCGAAATGTCGATCGTGACACCGCCTTTTCTCCTCGACTTCGCGTCGGCGTATCTCGACACGCCGCCGGACTTTCCGGCAGAGGTGCTTACGCAGTGGCACGAGGAGCTGGAGGGCCGGTTCGGGCCGCGCTATGGCGACGTGCTGTCGGTGCTCAACGAGCTCAAACGAACCGCCGGCATCCACCTGTTCGACGTCCACGCCGACAACTTGAAGTTTGAACGTTGAAGTTTCCCACTTCAGCAATCCGCCGGCCGGCCTCACACTTCTGGCATGCGGCCGACCGTCTGGATCTTCGAAGACCAACTCTCCCACTCCCTCAACGCCCTCGAGGAACACCCCGACGCGCACGTCCTGCTGATCGAGTCGAAGAAGACGTGGTCGATGTTCCCGTACCACAAGGCTCGGCTCGGCTTCCTCATCTCCGCCATGCGGCACTTCGTGGCCGAGCTGACCGAAGCGGGCCACGACGTGCATCACTACCCGCTCAAGTCCCGCGGGTACCGCGACTCGATCGCCGCGCTGCGGCACCACATCAAGCAGACCAAGTCCACCGAGTTCATCGTCGTCCGCCCGTCCGAATGGCACACGCAAGCCTGGCTCGACACGCTGTCGGACCTGCTGGGCATCACGATCCGCTACCTGCCCAATCGCCTGTTTCTCGTGGACCGCGAGCGCTTCGCCAAGTGGGCCAAGTCGAAGAAGAAACTCATCATGGAGTTTCACTATCGGCAGATGCGCAAGGATTACGACCTGCTCATGGACGGCGACAAGCCGTGCGGCGGCGAGTGGAACTTCGACAAACAGAATCGCAAGCCGGCCAAGGGCGCGGACCTGACCTTCCGCAAGCCCAGGTCGTTCAAGCCGGACGAAATCACACAAGTCGCACTTGCCGATGTTGAGAAACACTTCGGCGATCACCCCGGCTCGCTGGAACACTTCGCCTGGCCCGTCTCAACCAAGGACGCCAAGGCCGCATGGCGCGACTTCCTCAAGCATCGCCTGCCGCTCTTCGGCGACTACGAAGACGCGATGCTCGATGAGGAGCGCATCCTCTACCACGCCGTCACTTCACCGCTGATCAACGCCGGCATGCTCGACCCACTCGCGATGTGCGAGGACGTGGAGAAGGCGTACCGCAAGGGCGACGTGCCGATCAATGCCGCCGAGGGGTTCATCCGCCAAATCGTCGGCTGGCGGGAGTTCGTCTATGGCATCTACTGGACGTATATGCCCGAGTATCGCACCCGCAACCAGCGCGACGTCGACGCTTCGCTGCCGCCGTTTTTCTGGGACGGCGGCACGGACATGCACTGCCTGCACCGCACCATCACCGACGCCCTCGAACACGCCTACGGCCACCACATCCAACGGCTCATGGTGCTCTCCAACTTCGCCACGCTCGCCGGCCTGTCGCCGCAGGACGTGAACGACTGGTTCCTCGCGATGTTCATCGACAGCCACGACTGGGTCATGGCCCCCAACGTCATCGGCATGGGCATGAACAGCGACGACGACACGATCGCGACCAAGCCATACGTCAGCAGCGCGAACTACATCGACAAGATGAGCGATTACTGCGGCCATTGTCGCTACTCCCCGAAGAAGCGCACCGACGACGACGCCTGCCCGTTCAACTTCATGTACTGGACCTTCCTCGAAGACCACCGCGAGAAGCTCGGCAAGAACCCACGCATGAACATGGTGCTCAAGAACATCGACAAGTTCGGCGACGAGCAGATGCAACAGATGCGCGACCAACGCAAGCAGTTCGTCAAGCTCACCATGAAGGGCAAGGACTATGAAATGTGGAACCGCTTCCCCGGCCGTACGGTCGCCGAGGGACAGACCAACGGCCCGTTCGATCCGAAGTACGACACGTTCTGATCACTGGCCGCGTGCGATCAGCCGAATGGCCAGGATCCACGCCGGAATCATGAAAAGCGTCGCGATGAAAAACTCGTCAGCGTCCCAATCAGGTTTGAACGTTTGAACCGGAGCACGAGCCGGACCGACGGTTCCCGCCGTCACGACTTCGTACTCATAGGTCAAACCCGTCTCGTACAGCATCCAACCGCTCAATAGCAGCGTCGACCCGATCAATAGTACCCCAGCTAATCGCGGCACGAGCCAACCCGCCGCGAGGGTTAGCCCACCCATCAACGCCACTACCGTGAGAACGACCACGACGTAAAACTCATCAAACGAATCAACCAGCGAAAGACCGATCAGCAGCGACGACACGACCACGAGTTGCGCACCACCGATGAGTCGCGTGCCGAGGGCGTCGGGCATCGTGGCAAGGCGTGTGCCGGGCCCAACGTTCTGTCGCCGAACCGCATCGCCCATCGTTTGCGACCCGATACCCAACCACAACGCTCCGGGCGCAAGCCAACCGAATCCGCCGACGATCGCGAGCGGCATCAACACCGATCGCCAAAACGCAAACCCATTGATCAGAAAATCGACAAGCCCCGCGAATATGCTCAACGTGAATCCGCCGAGACTCACGAACAGCAGCCAACCCGCGCCCAGCACGAGCGACCGGCCCCAGGCCCGACGTTTCAACAACGCCACGCCGCCGACGATCAAGGGTACCGCCGCTAGCGCGATACCCAGCAAACATCCGACAACCATGGTCAACACGCTCGCGACTTCGGTTCTGTCCGGCCCAAACCGGACGTTCATGCCGAGCGACAGAATCACTCCGCCGAACATCAGCAACCCACCCAGCGCCGCCAGAACACCGGCCACGATCGCGACAATGGCCACACCGACCACTCGCCCACGCCGACCCGGGCCTTCGACGGCTTCAGCCCCGTCGTACTCCAGTTCCAATGGCGTAACAGCCTGCGGTTCCATGACCCCAATGTAGCCAATCGCTCGAGCTTGCACCCGGCCCGACGACTGGGATTAAGTTGCTGAATTCAGCTTTGTCTTTACGCGGACGATCGGCCTTTTCCCACTTGCTTAAACAACGACTAGGTACCAACTTCGCCGCTCCGGCGAATAACCCGTACCATTGTATGATGTCAGCCCCAGCTGTCCTTGAACCGCGCACCACCGTCGTTGACGTGCGTGACCTGACAAAGGTCTATCGCAAGCCGGGCGCGTCTGTCGCCGTCCATGCACTGCGCGGCGTCGACGTGTCGATCTCCAAGGGCGAGTACGCCGCGATCATGGGCCAGTCCGGTAGCGGCAAGTCGACGCTCATGAACATTCTCGGCTGCCTCGACCAACCGACCGGCGGCATGTACATGCTCGGCGACGACGACGTCTCCACGCTGGACGATGACGCACTATCGGAAATCCGATCACGCCGCATCGGCTTCGTGTTTCAGCAGTACAACCTGATTCCCCAACTCACGGTCCGTGAAAACCTGGAAGTGCCGATGTTTTATCTCGGCATCCCGCCGCGGCGGCGGGTCGAGCGGGCCGAGGAACTGGCCGAGCAGGTCGGCATGGAGCAGCGCCTCGACCACCGCCCTTGGGAACTTTCCGGCGGTCAGCAACAGCGTGTCTGCATCGCCCGAGCGCTGATGAATGACCCGCTCATCATCCTGGCCGACGAGCCGACAGGCGCGCTCGACAGTAAGACCGGCGTCCAGATTCTCGACATCTTCGACAACCTCGTCGCGGGCGGGACGACAATCATCATGGTCACCCACGATCCCAAGATCGCCGACCATTGCCCTCGGGTCGTGACGCTCTGCGACGGGCTGGTGGAGAGTGACGAAAAGAAATAGGCCGGGCGTGATGCCCGGCCCAAATCTCAAAATTGTTAGTGACCGCTTTACACCATGCCGTAGATGCCGCGGCTCTTGGCTTCGAAGCGTTCATCCTTGATCAGGCACTGATTGATAATGCCACGGAAGTTCGCGCTGCCCGACTGGTATCCGGTGGCTAGAACGGCGTCCATGATGTCGCCGACCTTGGCGGGCTTGCCGAGCTTCTTCATCGCGGCTTCGATGGCATCGCCGAGATTCATCTCGTTACGAACCCGGCCGGTCTTGGTCCGTGAGACCTTTGCGCTGCGGGCTCGCCCACCGCTGCCCAACACGCCAAGCTCGGCGTTGACTTGGGCCAGTTCGTGTTCCAGTTCCTGCTTTTTCGCCTGCAAGCCGTTGATGTACTGTTGTTTGAGATCGTCGATGCCGTTGGTCTTTGCCATGGTTGGAGCTTTCGGATGGGTTTGGGTTCGATACCCCCGTTCGGGTACACTGTAGTACAAACTATATCGGAGTCCAACAAGAGCAACTTTGTCCAACCAAAATTTTAAACTAGTAAGCAGGCTCGCCCCCTCACCGACGGGTGCCCTGCACCTTGGAAACGCCCGTACGTTCCTCGCAAACTGGCTCATCGTCCGATCGGCCGGCGGGAAATTGCAATTGCGAATGGACGATCTCGACGGGCCGCGTGTCAAAAAGGGCGCGGACGCTGGCGTCATGGAAGACTTGCAATGGCTCGGACTGGCTTGGGACGGTCCGGTCGTGTATCAGTCCGACAACGTCGACGCTCACCACGCCGCGCTCGCTCGGCTTGACGTGGACGGGATGCTTTACCCCGATCAGCGCCGCCGCCGAGACTTGCTCGGTGCCGCCGCCGGACGTGTGGCCCTCGACAACGCACCACTGGATGCGGGCGACCACCGCGCCCAAACCCTCGACCCGACCGGCCCCGTGCCGACGCTGCGTTTCGCGATCCCGAACGATCCGATCACGTTCGTCGACGCACTGCTCGGCCGGCGTACCTTCGAACCTCGCGCCGAGTTGGGCGACTTCATTGTTCGTACCCGTGAGGGTCTGCCCAGCTACCAGCTCGCCTGCGTGATCGACGATCACGACGCCCTCATCAACCACGTCGTACGTGGCGACGATTTACTCGCTTCGACCGGTCGCCAACTCGCACTGCACCGCGCGTTGGATCTGACACCGCCGACGTACACGCACCTTTCGCTGGTCATCGGCGCCGACGGTCGCAAGCTCGCCAAACGACACGGTGACACGCGCATCGCCGCCTACCGCGAGGCCGGCGTGTCGTCACAACGCTTGCTCGGCGTCCTCGCCCGGTGGCTCGGCATCGACGTCGGCGAAGAGACGACCCCCGGCGAGCTTCTCGAGCATTTCGAGCTTGCACGCGTGCCCACGGTGCCGATCGTGTACGACGCGGCCAACGATCCGCTGTTGCCATGAGCCATCGCTTCCGCCAACACGTCGAGACCGCCATGCGCGGGGATGCACCGCTGACGGGCTCGGTGCTGTGGCTCGCATCGCTGCCGTACGGGCTAGCCATGGGCGTGCGAAACGGATTGTTCGACAAGGGGATTCGCAAGCAGCATCGACTCGGGCGGCCGGTGATTTCGGTCGGCAACCTGACCACCGGCGGAACCGGCAAAACCCCCGTTGTCGCTTGGCTTGCCGGCCGCTTGCACGCCGCGGGGCATGTGCCGGGCGTGCTCACCCGCGGCTACGGCGCACGTCCCGGCGAGATCGCCGACGAAGTCGCCGAGTTGCGTGAACTCCTTAGCGATGCCGAGTTGGTCGAAGCCAATCCCGATCGCGTCGCCGGGGCCGCGACGTTGCTGGAGCGTCGGCCGGACGTAACGGTGTTGCTGTTGGATGACGGGTTTCAGCACCGCCGGGTCGCGCGGGACTTCGACCTTGTGCTACTCGACGCGACCAATCCGTTCGGCTTCGGGCATGTGCTACCCCGGGGGCACCTGCGTGAGCCGGTCACCGGACTGCGGCGTGCGTCGGCGGTGCTCATCACCAAGTGTGATCTCGCCGACCCGCCAACACCCGACTTCGCCGGCCCGGTTTTCACGGCACGCCAGCGGGTCACCGTCGATGTGCCCGAACCGTTCGCGGCGTTCTGCGGACTGGGCAATCCGGGCGCGTTCTTCGCCTCGCTCCCCGTTGAGCCGCACACGACCCGGACCTTCCCTGACCACCATCGCTACACCGATACCGACGCTGACGCATTGCGTTCGATCGGCCTGCCGCTGGTTTGCACCCGCAAGGACGCGGTGAAGCTGGTCCAATTCGATCTGCCGTTGCACATCGCGGAACTTTCGCTCGATGTCGACGAAGGACTGGCCGAACGCATCATCGGCTCACTGCAGTAGCGCACGGACGTGTGCGGCCGCGCTGGTGCCGAGGGCGTCGAGGTCGTAACCGCCTTCGAGCATGCTGACCGTCGGCAGGTGCAATCCGAGCAGCGCTTGCGTGATCGCACCAAAACACTCGGTCGACAACTCCAGTTGCGCAAGCGGGTCGGCAGCGTGTGCGTCGAAGCCGGCGCTGACCAACAACAACTCAGCCCCGAACGCCGACACCGCAGGCAGCACTTTGTCACGCATGGTCGCAAGGAACACCGCGTCACCCGTGCCGGCGCGAAGCGGGACGTTCAGGTTGCAGCCGAGCCCGACGCCGCTGCCGGTCTCCGTCGAGAATCCGCTGGTGCCCGGCCAAAGCGTTGCGGGCTCCTGGTGCAACGACACGAACAGAACCGAGTCGTCTTCGTACAGCGCGGCCTGCGTGCCGTTGCCGTGGTGAACGTCGAAGTCGACGATGGCGACCTTGCCGACGCCGCGCGATTGTGCGTGCCTGGCCGCGATGGCGATGTTGGAAAACAGGCAAAAGCCCATGGCCTTGCCCGGCTCGGCGTGATGCCCGGGCGGACGGACGGTGGCAAAAGCATGATCGGCGGTGCCGCCAATCACCGCGTCCACTGCGGCGATTCCGCAACCGACTGCCGACAAGGCCGCCTCCCAACTCGCCGGCACGACGACGGTGTCCGCATCGACGTGCCCATCCCGGACACATGCCTCCCGGATGTCGTTGACGTACTCCGGCGGATGGACATGCGACAACGCATCGGCCGCCGGCTTGGGGCCGATACGGACCAACGGCAAGTCGGCCAGCGCGTCGAACACCGCCGCGAGCCGCGCAGGCCGCTCGGGGTGTCCGGGCCCGGTGTCATGGGCGAGTTGGACCTCCCGGTCACTCGCCAGCGCGACCATCCGCTCAGTCGTTGGCATACATCACCCCACGCATCGCCATCCAGTAGGTCCAGAAAAGGTACGCCCCGCCGACGATCGCCTCGGCCGCGAGGATGCCGATGTACACATGCAGGTTCTTGGCGAACACAATCGGCTGATACTCGACGAGCAACCGCGCCCCGCCGACCGTTGCCGCAGCGAGCAACGCGAACGGCAGCAACGCCGCCGACTGATAGGCCAATACCCGCCACACCACCGGCTGCGGCAAGCGTAGCCCGCGCTGCCGAGACTCGAACGCGGTCAGGTGCGACGCGAGCCATTTGCCGCCAAGCGCCGTGACGATCACGACGACGAACGCGAGTAACGGCAGCCAGATGCCGTTACCGAACCGAATACCGATGAGCCGGGCGTGGTAGGTGATAGCAACGGCGAACAGCAGGCCGGCAAGGGCCGCGTGCCAGGCGGCAAAACGCTGTGCCCGGCGGTACTGCGCCGCATCCGTCGGCCGGCTCTGGAAAGACGCCCAATACCCGATCGGCCGGCGGAGCAAACCCAGCGTCGTGAACAGCCAGCCCTTGAGACCGCCGACCGTCTCCCACGCCGGCGGCACGCGGCGGACGCCGGTCGTCTCCGAAATCGCCGTCCCGCACTCCGGGCAGCGACCGTCGCTTGGCAAGCCATCGAGCGTGTAGCCACACTTGCTGCACAGCAACGCGGACTCGGCGGGCACGTCGCCCTGCGTCGCGCCTGGGCTTTGCATCGTGGTGTCCATGTCCGCTTCACCCACGAAATCATGGTATGATGCAAAACGGGAGCACTCGGATGAGAAGCCTTCGGACCCAACAGTTCGCCACAACGATCATCGCCGCCGGCGTTGCACTTGCGTGCATCGCCGGTTGCGAGGAAGAGCTACCCACCCCGAACCAACCGACGTCGCCGACGGCCCAGACGCCGACGAACGACCCGGTCACCGTCGTGCCCGACGAGCCCGAAGCCTTCCCCGCGATGGTCATCATCGAGGAGCAGACGGTCGAGTTTCCACCGGCCGTGCTCGTGCTCCGCGAAGACGGCGACGTGACAACTGCCGTGCTCTACACCGACGATCCCAAGGAGATGCTCGACGACGACTACCGCGGCAACTCGTTCTACTTCGAAATGGAACTGCCCGACGTCACCATCGAGCAAATCATGACCGGCGGCGACGCGCCCAACGGCCAACGCCAGGTCACGCCCTTCGCCTACATCATCGAAGAATCACGCCGAACCGGCACGCCCAACGGCCTATTCCTCAACGGCGGCGAGTTCGTTCTTCAGCCCAAGGACGCCGATTTCATTCTCGACCCCAACGGCACCGGGCTCTCGGTCGAGGTCAGCGGCATGTTCGCCCGTTTCGCCGGCGACGAAGCTTTCTCCGGCGAACGCGTCGTCGTCCGGGCCACGCTCATTCCGGAAGTCGTCCCGGAGTAGCCCGCACCCACAACCCTGTCGAGCCCACAGGCGGATACCCTTCGATGCGACGAAGTTCATATCCGTCGAGCGCGATCGGTCCACTCGCCGCAGGTTTGACCAACCACACCCGCTCGGCGGTCGGCTCGGCCATCCGGTCACGCATCAACCAAAGTTCACTGAACCGTTCGCCACCCGCGTAGTGCGCGATCGACATGAACAGCCCGCAGTGCAGCAGCGGGTTGGCCGGCTCGACGACGATGACCAACGCGTCGCCCGGCTTGGCGTTGGCGTCGATGTACGCGCCGATCGGTTCGTGGTCGGCCATGAACCGTGTGTACGGCCGGCCGAGTTCGACCGACACCAGCAACACCGCCGCCGCCGGCACGCCCCACCGCACCAACTCACGCGGGCCGGGTCGCAACGTCATCGACGCCCGCGTCATGCCCGCCGCGACCAACGCACACAACGCCGGTGCCGCGAAGACGGTGTAACGCGGATATGCAATGACTTCCTTGTTCAGCCACAAACTTGCCAGCAAGGCCGGCAACAACGCCACCGGGAACCAGACCACCCAAAGGGCAAGCGCCGAGTCACGACCCCGCCAACACGCCAACGCCGGCACGATCCAAAGCCCCCACGACAAAGCAAGCACCCAGCCCGGCAGCTCCGACGTGTAAACGAGCATGCCCAACGGCAGCTCACCGACCTGCCGCGCGAGTTGCGGCAACAGGTTCACATAATCATCGACCCACAGCGAGGTCGAGAAGCCATCCCCACGTGCCCGCAACACCTGCGGTCCCCACGCGAGGATGCCGACCAGCGCGGCGATCGTGCCACAGATGGCGAGACGCCAACGCTCGCCCCCGGTCGCCCGCCCGAACGCCCACCCGGCGATCGCGGCCGCGGCACCGACCGTGAAGTAATGCGTCAACGGAGCCGCGACCAGCAGTAGCGCCAACACCACGGACCGCCGCCAGCCGTAGGCCGTGCAGCTCGCGACAAGGCCGGCGGCCAACAACGTCAGCGTTGCTTGCGGGTAGTGCTTGGCGTCGTGACCGAAGTAGATCTGCGGGGCCGCCAAGGCCAACAACAGCCCGGCGATCAGCCCGGCCCGGCGTCCGTGAAGCCGCCGCACCAGCCACGCCAGCAGCAAAACCGACCCCGTCGAGCACACCAACGACCACGACCGATAACCCACGTCCGTCGCCCCAAACACCGACGCCCAGCAACGCGCAGCCATGTAAAACAACGGCGGATGAACCGTTCCGTCGAGACCGGTCCAAATCGCCCAGACCGGGTGCTGCCCCAGTTCCGTAGGTGTCGGCACGGGCACGATCGGCTGATCGTGCGGAAGATGCAGCGTCACGTCCCCGCCGCCTGCCGCATACTCCGCCGTCAAAAGCTCATCGAACCAGAAGCCATCGGCCGTCAACCCCAGCAGACGCGTCGCCACTGAAACCAGACAAAGACCGACAAGCCCGACCCACCAGAGCCACCGGCGGGTTGATTGCTTCATCCCTTGATCTTGCCCAACCCTCACGAACCGTTCAAGTGACGCTTCAGTCCCGCCGATGCGCGAGATGGAGACCGGCCATGCCCGACAACCACACGCCCGACGAGAACCATCCCAACCGCAACGTCGTCGACCGCCGACTCGGCACCGACCGACGTCAGAACAGCGATCCGAACTACGACGGCCCCGAACGCCGCAAGGCCGGCTCGAACGCGGACCGTCGGTGCGGCCTCGAACGTCGCCGGGGCGCGGGTATTCGGCGCGAGGAAGACCGCCGCAGCGCCGAGGAAGGCGAGATGACCGCCGAGCAGTACGAGTTCATCCGCGCCATCGAGACGTACAAGAAGGTCAACAAAAAGCTCTTCCCCACCTGGACGGAAGTGCTCGAAGTGATGGAACAACTCGGCTATCGCAAGGTCGAAGCCCGCAGCATCGACCTGCCCGGCGTCCCCGACCCCCTCGCCGGCGAAAACACCCGCAAGCCGACGGATCTGCCACCGGGCGAGACCAAGGACATCGAGCCCGAAGCCGAGGCGGCTTAGAAACTCATCCCAAAAGATCGACCTGAACGGTCCCGTCGTGGGGGCCGGGCGGGAGGTGGTGGGCGCGCACGTAGGCGTGGGCTGCGGCACGGCCCCGGAGGTAAAACCAAACCACCATGGGCGCCCGGGCGCCCCGCACCCACGC
>JBCDCH010000096.1 GCA_039182125.1 Planctomycetota bacterium | reverse complement strand
GGTCGTGGGCGATGTGCCCGTAACGCATGGGCGAGCTTTTTGGGTGTGTGTATCGGGCCCAGGCATGTTCAGTGACTTTAACTTGCCTCCCGACAGGGCTTGGTCACTTCAGTGACCAAGCGAATCCCCTTCACCCCGCATCGACGCAACGGCCCTTCGCCCACGCGCGCAACTGAGCCACCTTCTCCGCCATCGTCACGCTCAGCGGCGGGCTCTGCTCCAAGGCCGACACGACACGCTCGGTGTCCAGCTCGTCCCGATCCGCGAATGCCTGGTGCAGCGCGGCGATGATCGCCTGCTCGATCTCGGCACCGCTGTAACCGTCACTCACCGCAACCAGTCGATCCAAATCGAACGTCCGCACCTTGCGCTCTCGTTTGCGCAGATGAATCTCGAAGATCTTGCGCCGCGCGTCCGCCTCGGGCAGGTCCACGAAGAAGATCTCGTCGAACCGCCCTTTGCGCAGCAGCTCCGGCGGCAGCGCTTCGATGTCGTTGGCCGTCGCGATCAGGAAGACCGGCTCGCGGTGTTCCTGCATCCACGTCAGCAACGCCCCGAACATCCGCCGGCTCAAGCCGCCGTCGTTGCTGGTGCTCGCCGCACTGGCGAACGCCTTCTCGATCTCGTCGATCCACAGCACCACCGGCGACGCCATCTCTGCTTGCCGCAAGGCTTCACGCAGCCGCTTCTCACTCTCACCGATGAACCGGTCGTAGAGCGCGCCCACGTCCATGCGGAGAAGCGGGCGTTTCCATGCGGTGGCCACGGCCTTGGCCGCAAGCGACTTTCCCGCCCCCTGCACGCCGAGCAACAGCATTCCCCGCGGCGGATCGATGCCGAACTCCTGGGCCGATGTGCTAAGCGATCGCTCACGGACGGCGAGCCACTGCTTGAGATTATCCAAACCGCCGATCTGATCCATGTCCAACGGCGCTTCGACGAACTCCAACAGCCCGGTCCCCGCGAGCATTCGCCGTTTGGTTCGCAACACGCCCGTCACGTCGTCGGCGTCAAACCGCTTGTCCTCCGAGACCGTTTCAAGCACCGCCTGCGTCGCTTGCCGCCGGGTGAGCCCGCGAAGGTTGCGGACGAGCGCGGTCAGGTCGTCACGACTGATCTCGACGTTGATTCGGTCGCGACTGTGTACCTCGCGGAGCGTTGACCGCACGATCTGCTCGAGTTCATCTTCGCCGGGAAAGCTCAGCTCGAGGTGGGCCGCGATCGAACGAACGACCGGCGGCAGTTCGTCGGACGCGTCGATCAGGGCCAACGTGCAGCCCATGCCGTCGATGTGGTTGATCGCGTCGCGGAGCATCCGCAACGTCGTCGCGTCGGAGAGGTGCGGAGCAAGGTCCAACATGAGGTAAACGCAGTTGGCGCGGTACTGCTGTTGGTTGATCCACGCCAGCGCGCCGGCCGCCGGGGAGGTGTCGGCCACCACGGCCGACTCCTTGACCAATCCGTCGCGCAGGCCCGTGCCGGCCGACCAGATCATCACGTCCTTCCCTTGTTCGGTGGCGGCGGCGACGACGATCTTCACCGCGTGCTGCTCCTCGTAAGTCTGCAACGCCACGCACGGATGCCGGGCGGCGATGAGTTTCTCGAACTGCGCTTGGTCGGTCCGTGGCATGGTCGGCGGCGACTTTACCGGACGGCACTACAGCGGGCGATTCCAAAACGCCGATGCGTTCATACATGAGTGTGACCGTGGACGGCGAGGCGATGAACACGACCGAAATGTCGAACGTCGGCGACGTGATCGACCGCCTGACCGGTGAGAACCGCATGATCACGCAGCTGCTGATCGACGGTGTCGAACCGAATCTGGATGATCAAGCGGCCCTGCGGACCCGCCCGATCGACGGCGGCGAGATTTACATCGAGTCCGCATCCCCGGCGGTTGTCGCCAGCGAGGTCCTTGAAGCGGCCATCCTCCGCCTCGACGAGGCCGAACGCGAGGCCGCAACCGCAGCGGACCTCGTCCAGCAGACCGACGCCACGCCCGGCGTCGCCCGGCTCTCTCAAGCTTTCTCCCGCTGGTCCGAGGCCCAGCACGCGGTCGGGCAGGTGCTCGGCCTGCTCAACCTCGACCCCGCCGCGTTCCAGCTACCGGCCACCATGGACGAACTCGCCGCCCACCTGCGCGAGATGAAGCAGGCCGTCGAGCGGGAGGATTACGTCACGCTCGCCGACGTTCTGCAGTACGACCTTCCCGGCACGCTGGGCACCTGGCGGGGCAACGTCGAGGCGCTCCGCGGCGCGGTTGCCGCGTGAGCGACTTTCGGCCCGTAACCTTTTCGCATGGATCTCCAGGAACTGTGCGAGAGCGGGCAGCAGGCGTTGATGCGGACGGAGTACATTGAGGCCGAGGCGCTGCTCGTCGAAGCCGAAGCGATCGCGCTCAAGCACGAGGTCTGGGAAACCCTGGCACGCCTGTACATGCCGCTGCAGGAAGCACGGCGTCAGCGGCGCCAACTCTGCGGCGAGGGAATCATCGCGGTGGACCTGGTCGCGCGGGCCGAGGAACAAGTGTTCGACGCCGAAGTCGTGGCCGACGAGATTCAGCAGGGTCAGTTGCTGGTCGCCGGCTGGGGAACGATCGAGCCCAGCGTGCAACTGCGTGAGATCGCCCAACGCCGCAAACTGTACGTCGAGACGTTTCTCGCGGTATCGTACCCGGTCGGGGCCGAGATCGCGGTGGCGATCGTGCCCACGGCCGACGTGACGCTGCCGCCGGTGTATCCGAACGAGGATTCGACGTGGTCGCCGGACGCGTTGTTCGCCAAGCTCCCGCCGCACAGTGTACTGATGCACGCCGACGACCTGCCCAAAGGCCGGCGTGAGGGCAACACCGAGACGTTCGCCGCGACAATGGCGGTGTGGGAAAAGCTCCACGCCCCCTTCCTGGCCGCCGCCAAGGCCACGCCCGACCCGCGTCGCCGCATCGACGCCTACCGAAGCTGCATCGCCGTCGACTACGCCTGCGAGAAAGCTCACCAATGGCTGAGCGACACGGCCGCTGGGATGGAGCACGCGGGCAAGACCGAATGAAGCCGGCGTCGCATCGCGTTTCGCAAATGTCGCCGCGCGGTACCATGCCCGCATGACCTTCCGCTTCCCCACCGGTGGCCGGCGTCGCCCGCGCCGGCCGGGCTTTGGCTCGATGGCCAAGGGCCGGCTGCTCATCGCCGGCGCGATCGCGCTCTTCGCGATCGTCGGCTTTCTCATGAGCGGGGACGAAAACCCGATCACCGGAAAGACCCAACGCGTCGGCCTGACCGAAGAACAGGAAGTCGCGCTCGGGTACCAGTCGAAGCCGCAAATGATCAACCAGATGGGCGGGGCGCACGGGCCGCGCAGCCCCAAGGCGGAGTTCCTCGACACCGTCGGTCAGGTTCTGCTCGATCGCTCTGGCATCCAGTCGCGGCTCGATCAGGAAGGCATCCCGTGGCGTTTCACCTTCACGCTGCTCGAAGACGATCAAACCATCAACGCGTTCGCCCTGCCCGGCGGTCCGGTGTTCATGACCGAAGCGCTGTTCGACAAGCTGGACAACGAGGCGCAGATCGCCGGGGTGCTCGGCCACGAGATCGGCCACGTCATCGAGCGCCACGGTGCCCAACGCATGGCGAAGGAGAAGCTCGGGCAAGGTCTCACGCAGGCGGCGGTCGTCGGGACGGGCGACTACTCCGCCGCGCAGATCGGCCAAGTCGTCAACGGCGTGATCCAAAGCAGCTACAGCCGCGACCAAGAGCTCGAGTCCGACGCATGGGGCTTGGAGATGATGGTCGACGCGGGCTACGACCCACGCGAAATGATCGGCGTCATGCAAACGCTCCGGGAAGCCAGCGGCGATGGCCCGCGCGGGCCGCAGTTTATGCAGACCCACCCGTACCCCGAGGACCGCATCAAGGCGATCGAGGCGTGGGTCGCCCGGAGGTTTCCCGACGGCGTCCCAACGCACCTCGACAGCGGCACGCAGTTGCCGTGACTTTGGCGTGGTTACAGGTGCTTACCGCAGCGGCGGCAGTACTTCGCGAAACCGGGATGAGCGGTGGCGCAGTTGCCGCAGACGCGTCGGCCACGTTTTGGGGGCCCGGCCGACGGATCGGTTTCGGGTCCGCCGAAGACCTTCCGCAGAATCAAAACCGCCAGCAGAATCAGCACAGCGAACACCAGCGCCCGCGGCATGCCTGAGAAAATGTGAGTCAGCGTGTGCATCGTCGCCATGAGTATACGAAACGATGCACGAGGTTGCGGTTAGAGAAACCCGCGTTCTTCCGAACGCTCAACCCTTCACCGCACCCAGTTGAATGCCCTTGACGAGGTATTTCTGGGCCGCGACGAACAGGATGATCAGCGGCACCACGCTCAACGTCACGGCCGCCATCAACAGGTGCGTGCTGCTGCCGCGCGAGCTTTCGAAGAAGAGCAGACCGACTTGTAGCGGGTATTTTTCCTCGCTCTTGATCATGACCAGCGGCCAGAAGAACGAGTTGTAGTTGCCCATGAACGTGAAGATCGCCAGCGTGATGATCCCCGGCCGGCTCAGCGGCAGGATGATGTCGAAGAACAACCGCAGCTTGCCCGCGCCGTCGATCTCGGCCGCCTCATCGAGGCTCGCCGGGATGGTGAGCATGAACTGTCGCAGCAGGAACGTCCCGAACGCACTGAACGCGGCGGGGATGATCAGCCCGGGCAATGTGTCGACCAAACCCAACTCGATCATGATCTGGTAGTTGGGGATGCTCATGATGAGCCCGGGCAGCATCATGGTCGCGAGGTAGAGCAGAAAGACCTTGTCGCGTCCGGGCCATTTGAGCCGGGCGAAGCTGAACGCCGCGAACGCGCTGGTGATCACCTGCAGGAACGTCACCCACGCCGCGACGAAAAAGCTGTTGCGGAAGAACAGGTGCAACTTCACGCCCTGGCGGTTCGGGTCCGGGTTGTTGTGATCGAAGACATCCAGGTAGTTACGCCACTGCGGCACTTCCGGGATCCACGTCGTGTAGTCGACCTCCGCAACCGTCTTGAGCGACGTGAGCACCATCCACAGGAACGGCAGCGAAATGATCAGCGACAGGAACGCCAACAGCAGGTGCAGCCCGCTGGTGCGGAACAGGTCGCCGATGGGCTTGTCCATCTGCACCGGCGGCTCCTGATCGCGCAGGTCGGCCTGCTCGGTCAACGCCGCGTCGTCGATCAGCGTGCCCGGCTCGGTGGATTGTCCGACTCTTGGTCCGGTGAGGCTCATGGGCTTAGTCGTTGACGTAGCGGTTGCCGAAACGCCAGTTGAAGACGGTGACGGTGAACACGAGGAAGAACAGGAACCAGGCGATCGCCGAGGAGTAGGCGAGCTTGCCGGTCTCGAAACCTTCCTGGAAGATGTAATAGCTGACGGTGGTGGTCTGGCCGGCTGGTCCGCCGCCGGTCATGACGCGGGCCATCTCGAAGCCGCCCTGCAACCCGCCGATCACCGCCATCACGACGATGAAGAAGGTCGTGGGCGCAAGCTGCGGCCAAGTGACGTTCCAGAACTTGCCGAATCGCCCGGCCCCGTCGATCTCGCTGGCTTCGTAGAGCTCCTGCGGGACGTTGGTCAGCGCGGCGATGTAGAGCAGCATCGTGTTGCCACCGATCGCCGCCCACATGCCCATGAACATGATGCTCGGCTTGGCCCAGTGCACGTCGGCGAGCCACTTGGGCGGCTCCAGGCCCGCGGGCTCGGCGGCCCAGCTCGGCAACTGCAGTAACGTCGCCGTCAACCCGATGAGCACCAACTGCCCGACGAGCATCACCGCCGCGAACATGAACGCACTGCCCCCGCCCTCGACACTCTTGCACGCGATCTCCTGTCCGCCGGCCATGTAGATGATCGCGTGGACCAACGCCGCGAACACTGCGGCCATGTACAGCAGAACCGCCACCCGCGCGGCCATCGCGGTCCCCTCGGCCAACGGGTCGTACCAGGAAAAGATCAGCAACGCCGGCAGGAGCATGACGCCGAACGGAATGATCGCCGAACGCCAACCCAGGTCGCCCTCGACGTAATCCTTGCGTAGCTTGGCGAATCCGAAAAACGAGATCGCCGCCCCGAGTCCGAGCGTGACCCACATGAGCGTCAGCGGCAGCCAGGGCGCGGCGTTGATGAAGGCGGTCATCCGATCGAGGATCGGCCGAAGCGCCATCGTCAGCGGGCCGTACTCGGGATTGAACAGCTTCTTCCAAAGCAGGAACGTCGCGACACCGGCCACGAAGTGCGGGAGGTAAAAGATCGTGCGGTACACCGTCTGCCCGACGGTCGTCCCGAGCACGATGATCGTCGCCGCGGCGGCGCAGAACAGAAGAATCATCCCGTTCATCGGCGATCCGAGTCGCATGACCGTAAGCGTGCCGCCGACCATGAGCAGGACACCCGCGACCATCGCCCCGCCGATGAGCATGCGGCGTTTGTTCCGCGCGTTGCCACCTGACAGGTCCTTACTGAGCAACATCGCCGAGAGCAGCGACAGCCCGATCGCGAACGGCGTGGCCATCATGAAGAACAGCGTGTTTCCCAGGTACTTCCAGAAACTGTTGTTCCACGTCCATCCGTCGACGAGCCCGAAGACCATCCCCGGTTGCCCGGGCAGCGTCGGCTCGAAGAGCAGGTCGCGAAAGTTGTCGAGGCCGACGAACTTCAGCGGCGCCTCGCCGAACTGCTCGACCCGCATGTCGTTGTGCAGCCGCAGGTCCCAGTTGGTAAACGCGAGCCCCATCGCGAAGAGCAACGGCAACAGCGTGAACGCGAGGAAGCCGAGAATGTTGGGCGTGATGAACGCCAAGCCGGTCGCGAGGCGCTTGGTGTCGGACACGCGCGGGGACTGCGTGCCTTGCTCGATGGGGTCGCGCGGCTTGCCTCCGGCGTCGGTCAGCATCCCTTCCACTTGCTCGGTCGGCATCAGTGGGTCTCCGTTTCGACGGCGGGTGTTTCGATGGCGGACCCGGATTCGTCGAGCATACCGATCTCCCGGTAGTAGCGGGTGAAGAACGGGTTGCTGATCCACTCGGCCGGGATGGGCTTGCCGGCCGCTTTGAGCGCGTCGATCTTCTTCTGTGTCTCGAGCCCTTCGGCGTACTGGTCGCGGAGCGGATCGTCGGGCTCGAGTTTGGAAACGTTGGTGGCGATGAGTCGGTCGAGCCGAGCGGCGGAGAGATCGGCGGCCCGTTCGACAGTGCCGATGCCTTCGTAGAACTCGTCGCGCGGCCGACCCAACTCACGCTCCGCCTCGCGGTAGAGCACGTACGGGCTGTAGGTCTTGCCGATCGCGATGCCTTGCACATCATCGAGCCAAGCCTCGTGCAGCTTCCACTCGGTCTCGGAGTAGACGCCAAGGTCCGGATCCTCGGCCGGGCGCAGGAACGCTTCGGAATCGGTGTACGCCGGGTTGGGCGGAAGCCCGTCGGCGTCGGCGACGATGTTGGCGTTGTACTCCTCGCTGGCCAGGAACGCGAGGAACAGCGTGGCCAGTTCCTTGTGATCGCTGCCGGTGTACACGACCGCGGCCCGCGTTCCGAGCGCGGCGTTGGGCAGGAACCTGTAGGGATATTGCACCGTGTTCAGCACCAGCGGCCCGTCGGCAAGCGGGTCAGGGCGAAGGGCTTGGTCGAACACGACGCCGCTCGCTTCGAGCCGTTCGATCTCGTCGAACAGCGCGACGACGCCCTGAGCTTCCCAGATGTCCCGCAACCGTGGGTAGCCCGCGTCAGCAAGGCCATCGAGCTTGGTTTCCAGACGCCGGACGCGGAGCTTGTTGGTCTCGCGCATCTTGATCAGCTCCCATCGTCCGGAGTTGCTGATCAGGAAGTCGCCCCGCTCGAACGACGCCAGTGCCGCGCCGCCGTAACCGCCCTCGGTGTTCATCGCGGCGATCTCACTTGCGGTCGGCATGATGCGATCGACCCGCTGCCACTTGTAGGTCAACTCCAACGCCCGGACGTACCCGCGTTCGGTCGCCAACCCGTCAGGCGTGAGCGCGTAATCATCAATCCCCGCACCGGTGAGCGTTTCATTGAACAGGTCGATGCCGTAGCTGCGGTAGAGCACGTCGAGCGGGATGTCACGGGCGACGAACCGCCGGCGGGTCGGGTTGTCCGCGTTGGCTTTTTCGACGAACGCCTTGCCATACGCCTCAAACTTCTCGATGGTCCATGACTCGGGCGGCGCGGGAAAACCGACCTCGCGGAGCAGCCCTTCGTTGAAGATGTAGCGGGCGTTGGCGACGTTGCAGGGGAACGCGACCTGCTCGGTCTCACCATCGACGGTGACGGTGAGCTCGGTCGCGAGTGCTGGGTAAGTCTGGTCGAGACCAAAGCCGAGTTCCTTGGCCTGCTCGGTGAGATGCTCGACGATGCCCATCGAGTGGTAAAGCCGGACCTGGACGCCGTGGTAGGTGTCCTGCACATCCGCCCCGACACCGCTCACGCCTTGGATGATCTGCTTTTGCCCGTCGCGGTTGCCCATGTCCAACAGGAGCAAGACGTCTTTGTCCGGATGGTTTTTTGCCATCCAGTCGTGGAACAGATCCACCTGCTGGTTTCGAGCGGGGTTGCGGTCGGTGACCCAGTAGATGACCGGCTTGCTCGTCTCCTGCTCGGGAAGCGTCGCATAAATCCAGTAGCTGCACAGCGTCAGCACGCCGAAGATGACCAAAAAAATCCACTTCATCCGAAAACGCTCCTCGGCCGCACGACAAACCTCGCTTGCCCGCTCCAGATATAGCCCATGGCCGCGAACGCGTAAAGCGAAGCGGTCCCGGACGCGTGAACCGATACAGTGCAAACCGTGGCACGCTCTGGCTCATCCGACCCGGCCGACCAGGCCCGACACATCCGCGACGCGGCCAAGGCGGTGTTGCGGCTGCTCTTCACGATCCACAGCGACGCAGCGGCCCCGTCAGCAACCACGCCGACAGGCACGCTCGTCTCCAGACCACGCAAGCTCGCCCCGGCGCGGCAAGAAGCCATCGCCGCACTCACCGTGCAAGCCGCCGCCCTGCGGTTCCACGCCACACGCACCTCCGGCGACACCCCCGTCGTCGCCCTTGTCGGCGGTACCGGCACCGGCAAGTCCACGCTCATCAACCGGCTCGTCGGCACCCAGGTCAGTCAGTCGAGTTTCCGCCGCACCTTCACCGCCGGGCCGGTGCTCGCCTGCAGCAACCCGGACGCGATCCCCGACGGCTGGGGCGGGTTCGATCAGCCGCCGCTGATCGCCGAGCAGTTGCCGGTGCAGGGCGAGGGCGCGCGACTCACCGTCGCGGTCGTGCCACAGCTCGACGGGTTCACCCTTGACACCCCCGACCTCGACGGCGACCGCCCGGCCCACCACGCACTGGCCGACCGCTGCTTCCGCTGGGCCGACGCGGCGGTGCTGGTCGTCACGCCCGAGAAGTACCAGATGCCCGAGCTACAGCCGTACATCGAGCTGGCCCGGCGGTGGTCGCTGCCGACGGCGGTGCTGATGAACAAGGCCGACGACGCGGCGACCGTCGACGACTGGCGGCGGCAACTCGGCGACGATCTGTGGACCATCGTGGTGCCGCGCGACGACAGCACCTACCGCCCCGACGAGGACGGCGTCGGCAAGCTCCGCGAGTTCGCCCACACCGCCCGGCCCAACACCGACGGACTGCCGCGGCGCGCGTCGGACTTTGCCGGTCGGCTCGTGGACGGCGTCATCCGGCCGCTGCGTCACGACCGCCAGCACGCCCTCTCCGCCGCCGTCGCCGTCCGCAAACTCGCCGCGACCACGCCCGGCCTCGACGTGCATCCGGTCACCCGCCAACTCCAACGCCGGCTGCGCGAGAAGTCGGTGCTCTACCTCATGGGCCCGGGCAAGATCATCGACCGCGTCCGCAGCGTCCCCGGCGTGCTCGCACGACTGCCGCGGACGGCGATCGACTTCTTCCGCGGCGTCGATGCCAAGCCCGACGACGATGGACCGACCACCGGGCAGGTCCCCGACTTCCCCCGGCTGCTGCGCGAACAGTTCCTCACCTTGCAAGCACGCTTGTCGGACGTCCTCGCCGACGCGGAACTCCCCGGCTCAACGGCGAGCTGGAAGCGCGATCCCGACGACGCGGCCAACATCGCCGAGGAGGAAGTCGCCGCCCTGCGTCAGTGGCTCGAGGATCGCTGGAACGCCACGCCGCGCGACACCGCCGTGCTGCAGAAGCTGCTCAAGGTCATCCCCGGCGGTGAGAACCTGACCAAGCTCAGCGAAGCGGCCCCGTACCTGCTCACCGGCTACCTCGCCATGTCCGGCGCGCTCTTCGGCCACCTCGACCTGATCGCCCTCGGCGGCTACGGCGCCGCCACCGAACTGCTCGCCCGCCTCTCCGACGAAGTCGCCGCCCAGACCAAAAAGTCCAACAAGAAGATCGCCCAGCGCTACGAACAACTCGCTGACGGACAAATCGAAGACGCTGCCAAGTGGGCCGAACGCCAAGCCGTCGACGAGGGCACGCTGACGGAGTTGGAAAAACTCGCCGACCAACTCCACGGATAGCCCCGAGGCATGGTCACTTCAGTGACCATGCCACCCGCTCAATCCAAGAAAAAGTTCATCGCCCCCACCGGGTCCAACCACCACCCGACAATCGGCACCACCCACGCCACGAGCAGATACGTCGACACCGCGTAATCCCGCCCCGTCGAACGCCGATTCGCGCATGTCGCGAATAGATACGCCAACCCGATTACCAGCATGACACCCCAGATCACAAACGACATCACCGAGATGTTGTAAAGCACCGCGAGCGCGGTGTTTCCCTGGGAACCGTGATCCGGCGGTATCGGCTCGCGGCCGTTGTGCACCATCTCCGCAAAGTAAACAGCGTGGACCGACCACGTCGGCGACAACGCCACCAAGATCATGAATACCACAAGTGCGATCGGCGTGTGATGCACCCCCTTCCACCGCCGCTTCTCGTAGTCCAACACCCGCACGATCCCACCATATCCCGTTGGTCGCCGCTCAACGGCGTTGCCGTTACACTTCGCGGCCCGTTGCACTCCCCCATGTCCGCTCCGCTCGACCAACTCGCCGCAGACGTCGCTGCCTTCACGGGCAGTGAGTTGCCGCGTGTGCTCGATGGGGAGGCGGCGTTGTTGCCGGACGCTTCGGTGGGTGACGAGCCGCCGTACCTGGTGGGGTTCATCGGCGGCAAGGACGTGGGTAAGACGTCACTCGCCAACGCGATCGCCGGCCTCGAGCTCTCGCGGCCGATCGGCCACGGCGAAGGCACCAACCGGGTCATCGCGTGGTGTCATCGCGCCGCCGAGCCGACCGTTCGGCCGCTGCTCGAAACCGACGCCGCGAATGCCCACACGCTCTCCGTCCACGAGCACGACCCGCTGCTGCGGCAGGTCCTGGTCGACCTGCCCGACATCGACAGCAAGTACGCCGACCACGTCGAACTGACCAAGCGGATGCTGCGGCACATGCTGTTTCCGCTGTGGGTGCAGAGCGTCGAGAAGTACGCGGACCAGGCTCCACAGAAGCTGCTCGCCGCCGTCGCCGAGGGCAACGACCCGGCCAACTTCGTCTTCGTGCTCAACAAGGCCGACCAGCTCGTCGACCGCGAGGGCCTCGAAGCCGCGGGCGAACTCGCCGCCGACTACGCGCAGCGTCTGCAGCGTTTGCTCGATCTGCCCGAGCCGCCGGACGTGTTCCTCGTCAGCGCCCAGCGTCCCGACAGCTACGACCTGCCACGGCTGCGCGAGATGCTCGGAACGCAGAAGTCGGTCGCCGACGTGAAGCGTTCGCGCAGCCTCGCCGACCAACGCCGCGCGACGTCGGTGCTTGCGTGGGTGGACGAGCAGGACCTGCCGGCGATCGCAGCGAAGGCCGAGCGTGTCCGCGAGCACGCGGACGATCTGCTGGCCGAGGAAGTGGTCGGGCCGGTGACCGAGCGGGCGTTGCCGATGTGGCTGGACGACGCGGCGACGCGCGCGCGGATCGCAGAGCCGGCCGTGGCCCGGCGCGTGCGGCGGTGGCCGCTTGTCAATCTCATCGACGCCGGCGCAACGCCGCTGATCGCGCTGATCCGCCGCAACCTCTCCACCCACGGCGGCCACGTCCCCGACCTCGATGCCGACGGCCGCCCCCTCGCCGACAAGCTCCGCGCGAGCTTCGCCGTCCTCCATGAGGCCCACACCGAGATCGGCCCGCTCTACCGCTCGCAAAAACTCTGGGAGCACAACGCCGCCGACCTCGCCGTCGCCGACCTGCGGCGTCGCCTCTCGGCCACGACCGAGACCGTCCGCAACGACCTGCGCAACCAGAAGCCGGGCGGCAGCTTGCTCTGGCCCTTCCGCTGGTTGCTCACGCTCGGCGCCCTGCTGTGGTTTCCCATCCTCCAGCCGATCACCGAGGTGCTCCTGCGATCCACCGACCCGCTGAGCCTGACGCAGTGGAAGGAGATCGCCCTGCTCGCGGTGAGCGTGATCAGCAGCGAGCACCTGCTCCAGTCGGCCGGCTTCCTCGCGATCTACTTCGTGATCCTCTGGGGCACCCTGCGCCTGACCCACACCGCCGCCGTCATGCGTCGCCTGTCCAAAACCGACACCGGCCTGGCCCCCGCCATCATCCACTGGGCCCGCGACCTGCTGAGCCCGCTCGACCGACGTAGTGAACAAGCCCGAAGCTTGCTTGATCGGGCCGGGCAACTCCGTTAATGAAATCTTCATCCGTGAGACATGGCAAAGTCGTTACGTTCCTCGACGGAATGGAAACGAAATGCCTTCTTACCGTGGCCGTCTTGGCCGTTCCCACACTCGCACTCACCTCTAACGCCTCCGCCCAGTTCACCGAGACCGACGATGCACCCATCTCGCCTCTCGAAGCACTCCGCCCCGAGGGTACGGGGCCGCTCACCACCATCACTGGCGCGACCTTTCTCTTCCCGTTCGACCCGGTTGACAGCTACGTCATCAACATCACCGATCCGGACAATTTCCAGGCGACCACCGCCAGCGGCATCGACCCTGCGGCATCGGTCGACGGCTTCTTCGACACACGCTTGTTTCTCTTCACGCTCGATGGCACCCCTGTATTGGGCAACGACGACGTTGCGGGCGTGTTCCAGTCCGCCATCACCGCACCCGAGAACTTCCCCGGCACCGTGGCAAGCTCCGCGACGGGCGTGACGCTAACGCCCGGCGAGTATGTGCTGAGCATCGGCGGATTCTCTGATGACCCGATCGACACTGACGGCACACCGCTTTTCGGTGTCGACGGTTTCGGCTTCACCGCCGACAACGATGCGCTCTTCGGCGCGGACCCCAACGCCGGAGCCTTCGTCCAATATGAATCCGAGGCCGGAACCACCGGCTTCGAAGCCCAGAACTACACGATCGCCCTCACCGGCGTGAGCTTCCCGGTCATCCCCGAACCGGCCTCCCTCGGCCTGCTCGCCGCCAGCGGCCTGCTGCTATGCCGCCGCCGTTGAGCGCCCAGAATCCCCATTTGCCAATCGTCCGATCAGCCCTACTATTCTGACCCCACGGGCGATTGGCGCAGTTGGCTAGCGCGCTTGCATGACACGCAAGAGGTCACAGGTTCGAGCCCTGTATCGCCCATTTTGAAAACGACCGCGCGACCATGAATTCTTTCGCGTCGCATTGCGTTGCTCTGTTTCGTTGGCGAATTAGTCGGGCCGGTTCTTCC